>JADING010000032.1 GCA_017694135.1 Candidatus Scatoplasma merdavium | reverse complement strand
TGCTAAAACTGGTGTTAGAGATAGTTTTAACCATGTCTTCCATAGTGGAAACAACTTCAGAATTAGGAATCAATAAGCCCGCTTCATCTTCAGAGTAGTAATTTGAAGGGTTTTTATGGTTGAATTTGCTTCCCCAGTTGAAGCTTACTTCATAAGTGTAAGTTACTGTTTGGTCAACGCCTTCTTTTTCATTGTCTTCTTTGATTGTGAGATCTTCTTTGCTGAGAGTTACATTTTCAGGCAAAGCGACGTAATTCTTTTGAACCGCATCTTCTCCTTCACCTTCTTTTAATGAAGAGTTGAACGTCAATGCCATGTTTTTCCAAAGGTTAGAGTCGCCAGAAATGGTGACTTCTAAAGTTAAATCTAAATCGTCTTTACCATTAGGATCACTGGAGGTGACGCGTCCTCCTTCAACGTAGTTAGCATCGAAAGACAATTTGTCTCCTTCAGAGATTTTTGCATCAACTTGGATTTTATTTACAGTGATTTCGCCGACAGAAAAATCGATGTCAGTAGAAGTGTCTTCATCGATGTCAACGCTCGAACTAGATGAAGAAGTCTCTGAGCTAGAAGAAGTCTCGGAGCTGGAAGAAGTCTCAGAATTGGAAGAAGTTTCGGAACTGGAAGTTCCAGAACTAGAGGAGCTGCTAGATGTTACAATGTCTTTATCACAAGAGACTAATCCCGCGGTAAAGAGAATACCTGCAGCCAATAATAGGTGTTTTTTCATAAGTTTTTATTCCTTTCTAGTTATTTCTAGATAAAATAACTAGCTTATTCTAGCATATTTAATTAAGCGCTTATGAAAATATGCACCATATAAAAAAAGAGGCATTTTAAGCCTCTTTATGCCAAGATGAGATAATATCATCAATCTTTTTAGCCTTGTCGTATAAATCGTCTCTGACAAAGACTAAATCGGGAATCTTGTAGATATCAAGCGTTTTTGATAGCTTTTGTCTAATGATTTTCTTGTTTTTGTTTAAGTAGTCAATTAGTTCATCAGTTTTATCTTGCTGAAGGTGAGTAACGTAGATCTTAGCGATTGATCCGTCTTCGTTAACTCTTACTTCGTTAACAGAAGCTAGTTTATTTATATCATCTTTGAGACTGAAGATGATTTCTGAAACGTTTTTCGCTATGAGATTTTGGATGCGAAGTTTTTTATCTGCCATTATTTCTTTTCAACCTCCTGTCCCCATGATTCGATAATATCGCCAATTTCGATATCACCATCGTGGTTGAAACCATCGATAACAATGCCGCATTCGAATCCTTCTTTAACCGACATAACATCATCTTTACCGCGCTTTAAGGAAGCGAGATTACCTTCAAATATGACGTTATTTTTGCGGTATACTTTGACTTTTGAAGTGCGTTTTATGGTTCCGTCAGTGACTCTACTTCCACAGATAATACCGACTTTGCTCGCTTTAAACAGCTGCAAGACTTCCGCGTGGCCGTAAGTTACATCGATGAAAGTTGGTTTAAGATGACCTTTCATAGCTTCAGTAATCTCTTCGGTCATATTGTAGATAATATCGTAATTGCGGATTTCAACATTGAGTTCTTTGGCTTTGGCAAGCGCTAGAGAGTTTTCATGGACGTTGAAAGCGACGATAATTGCTTGGGAAGCCGAGGCTAAGATGACATCACCTTCATTGACATCACCGATAGCTGAGTGAATGATCTTCAGTTGAACAGTGTCAACTTGGAGCTTCTTAAGCTGGCTGCAGGCAGCTTCTAAGGAGCCGTTTGTATCGGCTTTAACAATTAAATTGAGGATGGTAATTTCTCCTGATTCGAGTTTATCGTGGAGATTTAAAATGGAAACACCCTCGTTTTTAGCTTGTTTGTTAACGAGCTTTTGAGCGCGCTTTAACGCGATAGCACGAGCTTCTTTTTCAGAATGGAAGCAGTAGAACTGATCGCCAGCTTGAGGAATACCATCGATACCGGTGACAGAAACTGGTGTAGAGGGTGTAGCGGCGTTAACGGGTTTGTTGAACTCGTTTGTCATTCTTCTAACTTTGCAATAGCAGGTACCGATAACTAGGTAATCGCCGACGTGAAGAGTGCCATTTTGAATTAACAATGTGGCTTTAGAGCCGACTTTTTTATCTAAGCTAGCTTCGATGACTGTTCCGCTAGCAGGGCGTTTAGGATTGGCTTTCAATTCGCGCATTTCCGCAACTAACAAAACGTTCTCTAAGAGTTCATCAACGCCGATGTTCTGTTTAGCAGAGATGGGTTTAACGATAGTGTCTCCACCCCATTCTTCTGGTAAAAGGTCATATTTTGAAAGGGAAGACATGACCTTATCGATGTTAGCCCCAGGTTTATCGATTTTATTGATAGCGACAATAATAGGTACATTAGCAGCTTTGGCGTGGTTGATGGCTTCAACTGTCTGAGGCATGATGCCGTCATCAGCCGCGACAACGAGAACAACGATATCGGTGACTTGAGCACCGCGCTGACGCATGGCGGAGAAAGCTTCGTGTCCCGGTGTATCTATAAAGGTGATTTTCTTTCCGTTTATAGTCTTTTGATAAGCGCCGATCTCTTGAGTAATAGCACCGGCTTCTTTGGCGGCGATATTCGAGTTGCGGATGGTATCAATCAAGGTAGTTTTACCGTGGTCAACGTGTCCCATGATAGTTACGACAGGGGCGCGCTCAATCAAGTCTTCGGCCTTGTCTTCGATTTTGTAATGTTCAAAATCATCGGCTTCAACGATGTCTTCTTTTTCAAAATCGAATCCGTAATTCAAACATATTTCACCGATAATTTCGTCATCGAGAGTTGAATTGATGTTGTAAAATCCCTTGTTTAACAAGAGATATTTCAATATGTCAGCGGATGAGATATTTAATGCTCCGGCGAGTTCTTCAACAGTAACTTCTCCGTGATAAATGTATTTTCCACCGACAATAGTGGATTTTGTTTTCGAACGAGGATTAGAAAAGTGGTTGTTATGGTGATATCCGTTCTGGCTAGATTTATTGATTTTTTTGCCCATTGCTTTTTTCCTCCTTTAAATCAATTATTTTGCTAGCGAGATGTTTTGATTTTATCCCGATAGCGTTAAGTGGATTGACTGAGAAGATGTTCCCGAGTTCTTCGCGGGTAAACATTTCAAAGTGCTTCTTAGTGAAGATATTAAGAAGCTTCCGCTTAGCTTTTTCTGGTGTATCGCTAGCTAAGATAACTAGATCTATCTGATCTTTTTGTATCAGATAAATCAGTTCATCTCCGTAATAGATAAGGCCACCTCTTTTGCCTAGGCGCAATGAATTTACAATCTGTTCTAACTTAGTCATTGATGTACCTTGCAATTTTCTCATAAAGGCTAGGGGGAATTGAAACTTTTAAAGATTTTTCAATAGCTTTAGTCTTAATGGCTTTTTCTAAGGTGGCACGATCGGCTTTTAAGTAGCATCCGCGCCCGTTGGCTTTGCCCGAAGGGTCGACATCGACAGTTCCATCGGGCTTTTTAACGATGCGTAAAAGATCTTTTTTATCGGCTTGATTCTTGTTGACGCAATCGTAGCGGGTAACGGGTGATTTCATGGTGCTTATTTATCCTGATCGTAGTAGTTGTCATCGTCGTACTCAGAGTAATCTTCTTCCTCTTCGTAGTTGTCTTCTTCTTGCTCTTCCTGTTCAAACTCTTCAAGTTCTTCTTGAGTGTAAATAGGCATAGCATTTTGATAGTTGATCTTCGGCTGTTCTTCTTTTTCTTCTTTCTTTTCTTTTCTCTTGTGTTGAGAGACGGTTTCAGAAGAGCGAGCTTTCTTTTCTTCTTCAATCTTAGCTTCAAGCTCACTTAAAGAAATCTTCGCAGTGTTTTTGATTTCAACGTGTTCGACTAC
>JADING010000031.1 GCA_017694135.1 Candidatus Scatoplasma merdavium | reverse complement strand
GTTTACTCTATTCCGCAAATGAACTTTTTCAAAGATGGAAAAGAAGTTGGTGAACCTCTCGTTGGTTTCCGCGGTAGCGACGCTTTAATGGAAGAAATTAGTTCGCGTTTCTAATCAAAGATAGCCCAATTTTCAAAAATTAGTGTTGCAAACATTTCTAGTTTGTGATTGAATAATTGAGCTAGTCTTTTGGATCAGTGGTGTAGCGGTTAACATGCCTCCCTGTCACGGAGGAGATCGCGGGTTCGATTCCCGTCTGATCCGGATTAGATTATTGCAGGCGTAGTTCAATGGTAGAACTCCAGCCTTCCAAGCTGATCACGCGGGTTCGATTCCCGTCGCCTGCTTATCAAAAAAAAACAACTCGCAAGAACAGTTAACGTTTTACATTGGCTAAAATTTGACTGAATATTACATAGCGAGTTTTTTTATTATTTTTCAACAAAAATCTTAAGATTTTCTATATATTTTAAACCTGAAATTAATATTTTAGAAATTGTTTAAAAATCTCGTGCTTTAAAAAAATATCAATTATCAATATAATTTGATTAAGAGGTAAATCATATGGCAACAAAAGTTTACGAAGTAATGAAAAAAGACGATAGATGGATCGTCCGAATCAAAGGCAACACTAAAGTCATCAAGTCTTTTGCAACTAAACCAGAAGCGCAAGAGTACGTTGAGGCCTTATCTGAACGCCAAGACGGTTCCTATCAAATTCGTGCTTCTAAAGGTAAAAACAAAGGTCGCTTTATTCAAAAGTAGAGCAATTAAGGCCATAAAAGCGAGGAAACTCGCTTTTTCTATTTCTTTTTATTTTTTATATAGATAGTTTATAATGTGCTTGTAAAACTATGAAAAAAGCCATATTAATTATTCCTTGCTTAGCAATTATAACCTCTATAACTTCTTGCGATAACCGCCAGAAATTTTCAGCGTCAATTTATCTTTACGATGCGGATAATCCTGAAACACTAATTGCTACCCTATCTGGTACCGCTGGAACTTTGATAAAAGATAACAAGGAGCTTTCAGATATTTTATCTAACGCACAAATTAAACAAGATACGACTTTTAAAGGCTGGTACACTTCTCCTTCTTTAGAGGGACAGGCTATTAATATAAATTACATACCTTATCACGATGTTAGCTACTATGGTTTTTTTGCTGAACATGTCTCTTTAACTTTCGAGATTCCTTCCAATCAAGAAATTAGCTATCCAGAAAATACTTTTGAAAACGGAAAGTATGTTCTAACCGGTGTTGAAGGAGATGAAATCCCTGTCGATTTACCGGAAGTTAGCAGAAACCAATTTACTTTTTCAGGCTGGGTAGATGAAAGCAACAATCTCTTTAATTCGCGATATTTCCCCGGCTCTGATCTAGTCTTGCATCCATCTTTTACCTCTTGGCCAACCTTAAGTTTTGTTACTAATGTTGATAATTACACCATAGATCCAATCATTTTAGAACCCGGTCAAGAAGTACCTAACAACATCATTGATCTTAGCAAGATGGATAAAGGCGAAAACTACAAGCTTGAAGGATGGTACACAACTCCTGATTTCCAAGAAGGAACTCTCTTCACTTTTGATAAGATGCCAGATACAGATACTGTTATCTACGCTCGCTTTTTAGAAAAACGCACGATTCATTTTGACACCACCGGTTTTTCTTTTTCCGTCAATGATATCACCTGCTTCCCTAACGAAAGCATCGAAGCCCCAACACCAGAAGGCTTCATATATGAAAACCACTATTTTGTTGGCTGGAGTGAAACGGTTGTTCCTCCTGATGATGAAGAATATGAGCTTTTTGAGTTCTCTAACATGCCGGATAGAAATGTGACTCTCTATCCAGTTTTCCTTTCTAATCCTACTATTGAAGTGATTTTCCCTGATGGAAACAGTCAAGCCTTGCTCTCTTACAGCCCAGGCTCTACTATCGATTTAGAAGATTTATTTAGAGATGACATCGCTTATGACGATTATGGATCATACAATGGTTTTTACACTTTAAACAGCGAAAACGAGAAGGTTTATATAGAGGATCCAAACAATTATGTTGTCCCCTCTAAAGATCTAACAATATATTTAGAATATTTAGAAGAATATGACGTAACTTTTTCATTCCTCGACATTTTAAAACAACCAATTCCTGGAATTGAACCTTACGTAATTCATACAAATTCCACTTTGTCTGATCCGAAAGACGAAATTATTTCATATGTAAAATCTGTATTACCGGCTTCGAATTACAACGTAGATTCTTATTTGCAGAATGATGAAGCCGACCAATATCAAAACTTCTATTTCCCTTATAATATTTCAAGCGACCTCTCTTTATTCGTTGTCTTGGCTGAACCAGTTAGCTTCTCTTTCGATTTTGTAAATACTGATTTAGTGGAAATTAGAGAAAGTATTAATATTGACACGTACCAAAACAAATACTTAGGTGAACCGGTTTATATCAATGAGGAAACTAGCACATATTATTTGTATGGCAATGACACCGGTTTATCAATCTCCCAATATGAATTTAAAGGAGCGTATCTAACTAAAAACGGAGTAGATGATTTAGACACGAGATACAACTTACCAATCTACGCTCCTAACACCTCATATAACAGTGAGGAAAACCACATAAATTTGGTCTTTAAATCAATTTAATCCACGCTTGATTTTATCTTTTAGAATCTCGGCAGATTCACGCGGAATAAACTGCGTCAGTTCTTCAATACTGGCGTCTTTTATGCTTTCTAAAGTTGGATACGCAGATAGAAGCATCGCTTTTCTTTTCTTCCCAATACCAGGAATATCATCGTAAATTGTTTGAAACAAGCTCTTCTGATGTTTCTTTCTGAAACTTGATATTGCAAAACGGTGAACTTCGTCTTGCATTCTCATAAGCAAAAAGAAGAGGTTAGAACGATGATCTAAATGTATTTCTTCCCCGGTTTGGCCATTTATTAAAGCCTCTGTTTCATGCTTATCGTTTTTCTTTAAACCCGCAATAGGAATGTGAATATCCAACTCTTTTTCAACTTCTAAGGCTTGTAACACCTGTTCTTCTCCACCATCGAGAATAATTAAATCAGGTTGTTTTTGTTTCTCTTGAACCATCCTTGTAAACCTTCGAGTTAAAACTTCGCGCATTGAGGATAAATCGTCTTTTGTATTCTCCGAACGAATGTTGTATTTTCGGTAAAAATCCTGGGCTTTTTCTCCATTCACAAACTTTACCATCGCTCCGATAGCGGAAGAGCCTTGCAGATGAGAATTATCGTAAAGCTCAATGTCTAAAGG
>JADING010000030.1 GCA_017694135.1 Candidatus Scatoplasma merdavium | reverse complement strand
TAAAAAGAGGGCGGATGAAAGAATTAAAAACGCTCTGAATGATCCTAATATTGATATAAAAAGAGCAGAAGCTAGCTTAAACAGAGCTTTAAACAGGCTTGAAATAGCTTCGATGAAATAATTATCTCCTTAATAAGAACTGAACTTTCCTATATACTTAAATTGGAGGAGAAATATATGGATATTCAAGAAAAAGTTCAATTGCAACGCGATTTTTTTAACACGCACAAAACTTACTCAATTGAATTTCGCCGTCAAGCCTTAATCAAACTGAAAGACTTATTGATTAAATATCGCCCTCAATTTGATGAAGCGTTTAAGAAAGATTACAACAAGTGCAAATTCGATGTGCTTTCTACTGAAATGCTGATTGTTTTAGAAGAGTGCAAGTACATGATTAAGCATATTAAAAAGCTGACGAAAACACACCGCGTTCACACCTCACTTTTGAATTTTCCTTCGCACGGATATCTAATGCAGGAACCTTACGGTGTCTGTTTAGTTATGGCTCCGTGGAACTATCCTTTGCAGCTGACTCTAGATCCGGTTTTTGGCGCTATTGCAGCGGGCAATACCGTTGTTTTAAAACCCGCTTCATATACTAAAAACATCTCTTCGGTTATTAATAAACTTGTTGAAGAGTTTAACAACCCTGGTTTGTTAGCCTGCGTTGAAGGTGGAAGAGAACAGAATCAAGCTTTGTTAGATCAACGTTTTGATTATATTTTCTTCACCGGTGGTGAAACAGTTGGGCGTTTGGTTTTAGAAAAAGCTAGCGTTCATTTGACACCGGTAGTTCTCGAACTTGGTGGAAAGTCTCCTTGTATTGTTAACTCTGATGCTGATATCGATCTCGCTGCTAGAAGAGTGGTCTGGGGTAAGTATCTCAATGCTGGTCAGACCTGTGTCGCACCGGATTATATTTGCGTGCACAAGTCAATTCACGATAAGTTTGTCTCTACTGTTATTAAATACATTCAAAAATTCTATTATTCTAACGGAAAGATAAGCGATGACTTCCCGCATTTAATTAACGAGAAGCACTTTAATAAGGTCACTTCCTTTATCGATAAAGAGAAGGTGATTTTTGGCGGTCAAAGCGAAGGTTTACTCTTGCATCCGACCGTCATGGATCACGTGACTTTTGAAGATAAGGTTATGAGTGAAGAAATATTCGGACCGATTATGCCAATTATTGAATTCGACGATTTAACTAAGCTTCTTGAGAAGATTAACTCTATGCCGAAACCTCTAGCGTTTTATTTCTTCTCAAAGAATAAGAGATTGGCGAAAAGAGTCCTTTTGAATTCGCCTTTTGGTGGATCTTGTATCAACGAGACTATCATGCATTTAACTAACGAAAAGCTTCCGTTTGGTGGTGTTGGGCGTTCTGGTATGGGAGCTTACCACGGGAAGAAGTCGTTTGAGACTTTCTCACATCAAAAGAGCGTGCTTTGTAAAGGGAAACTTGAACTGATGTTAAAGTATCCTCCTTACAGCGAAAAGAAGTACCGTCTTGTAGAAATTTACGCTCGATTAAAGAAAGTTAAAAAGTAAAAATATCAACGGCCGTTATATATTTGTAACGGCCTTTTTATATTGGCTTAAAAATTTTTGAATCAAATTTTTTACGCGAATTTAAATCTCTTTTAATATCTCTGTTTAGATGCTTTGTCACATTAATTTATATAGGCTTAAAAATTAAAATGTTATACTAGTTTTGTGAATAAGAATAACGAAATTCATAACGACTTAGATTTTGAGCTTATCAAGCTTGTTATCGGCGCATCAATATCTTCTTACGCTACTAAATCAGGTATCGCTTTATCGAGCGTTTCTCTTTATGTTAAATCTGATTTAGCGTTTTATTCTCGCATCACTTATTCTTACGTAACTAAGAATTGCAACAACGATGAAGAGAAGAAGAGACTCCTCACTAATTCGTTCATCATTGAGCTAGCGGAATATATTACTGATTTTTATTTTAAGGTCCTTTCAATGCGTTTTGACAATATTAAAACGGGATTGAAGCTTGATTCAGAATATTCTCATATCGTGGAATTGACTTGCGCGTATTTTATAAAAATGATTGAGCCTTATGCGAAACAAAACCCCAATGAAACTCTCGTAATGGATTTCTTCTTGAAGTTTTTCAATCAAGCTATGGGAGTTTTAAGAATGCTTAATTTGAATTTGCCTACCGAGGCTTTTTCTAATTGGAGAACTCTCCATGAAGCTGAGTGTGTAATTAAGCTTTTAGTAAGTGGCGGTAAAACTGTTCAAGACACTTACGTTCGTCACCTTTTATATAACACTGCTTATAGACACGGGATTTCCTCTAAAGAAGAAACTGATCAAATATTTGTCGAAATTAAATCGAAGATGGCTGAGCATAAACTTAAATCTAAAGACATGAAGAAATTTATTGAATATGGTTGGTTGTATTCTTGTGAAGAATTTGATGAGTCTAATCCGGAGTATAAGCTTAATTTCCGCTGCGGATTACAAAAGTGCGCGGGTTTAGAAGAGTATTCTGAATGGTATGAAATGGCTTCAGAAATCGCTCATTCTTCACCGATCTTCTTCTATTCAAACAACACCTTCTTCTCGGATTTTACTTCATTAAATTTGGCAGATATCCTCATGCGCGGGGTTAATTATTTTAACGAATATATAAAAGATAAATCTGAATTTAATTTTGAAACTAACAAGAAACACATTGATTTAATTTCTGATAGATTGAAAAACATCGTCGATAGACAGGATGATTCTTTCTATACAAAATACAAGAATTATTTGAGTGAAAATGAGGAGTAAAATAGTTGAATTAGAAGCTTTTGCTTTAGATGATGAAGGCAGAGGAATAGTTAGAGACGAAGGTCTAACGGTTTTTGTCGACAATCTCTTACCTAATGAAAAGGGCAAAATTAAGCTGGATTTTGCATACGGAAAATTAAAAGAAGCGCGTTTGCTTCAAAGGCTAACTAGTTCAAAAGACAGAGTAAAACCTCTTTGTCCTTATTATTCAAAGTGCGGAGGATGCAATTTGATGCATCTTAATTACGAGGCTCAACTTGAATATAAGAGAATGAAAGTGCAGAACCTCCTACATAAGTTTGCTAAGATAGATTTTGAAGTATCTAAAACTATCGGCATGGAAAACCCCTATCATTTCCGCAATAAAATTCAAGTGCCAGTAAAAAATATTAAAGGGAAAATCGAGACGGGATTTTACGAAATAAACACGCATAACCTCGTACCTAATTCCAATTGTCTAATTGAAGATAATCGCGCTAGACACATAATCGAAGAATTTAAAAAGACGTGTGAAGAATTTAAATTAGAAGCTTATAACGAAGATACTAGAAGGGGAGTGTTTCGCCATATAATCATTAAAACATCGAGGTATTACCAACAAATTATGGTTGTTTTTGTAACTGCAATCGATGAAATAAAAGGCAAACAAAACTTCTTAAAAGCTTTCTTAAAGCGCTGCCCAGAAGTTACTACTGTCGTGCAAAATATCAATAAAAGAAAGACGAATGTTATCCTTGGTGAAAAAGAAAGGATATTGTTTGGAAGCGGAAAAATTAAAGATCGAATTTTCGATTTAGATTTTTACATTTCTTCGAAATCTTTTTATCAAACCAATCCTATTCAGGTGGAGAAGCTTTATAAAACCGCAATAGATTTAGCAGCTTTAAAAGGCGATGAAACGGTTTTAGATGCTTATTCAGGGACTGGGACAATCGGCTTATGCGCAAGCAGGCACGCTAAGAATGTTACGCTAGTTGAAGTAGTGGAAGCAGCTTGTAAAAACGGAATAGAAAACTCCGCAATTAACAATATTGAAAACGCAGAATTTGTTATTGATGATTGTACGAAATATTTAGTTAAGCACAAAGATAATCAGAAGTTTGATGTGGTATTTATGGATCCTCCACGCAAAGGATCAACCAATGAATTTTTAACTGCATTAATAGAAAACAGTCCGAAAAAGATAGTGTATATATCTTGCAATCCCGTTACTTTAGCTCGCGATTTATCCATATTAAAAGACAAATACGAAATTGAAGAAGTTATACCAGTCGATATGTTTCCCCACACATCTCATGTGGAGACCGTGGTTGGATTGTATCTCAAGAAGTAAAAACCACCTATTTTTAATAAAAAGTGCCTATTTTTGTAGAAAGTTATGTCTCGTGGATACTACTTTTACTTAATACAAAATGTATTAAGTAATTAGGCAAAAGATAGCCTGTGTCCTACCTTGTAAGTGGTAGCATGTGTTTTTAAACCTAGCGTTTATCTAGCCGATTAGCATTTATGGAAGCTATCTTTTAAGATAAAATGATTAAGAGATGGCAGAAGTTAAACAATATGACATTAATGCTCTTTATAGAGTCTTGAAGAAACACGACGTTGAAATCTTGAAACACTATAATGATGAAACGGTTTCGGACAACGATTACTTTTTCTATGGCATTAATAGCGACATCATTTCTAGCTGCTTGAGCATACTTACCAATTATCTATCTGGAAACATTGAATCTGCAGGTGTTGATTCTTGCTGCAGAACAATTATTGAAGCCCTAGTTATTTTGAGAATGGATGCTGAAGGTAAAATTAACGAAGACCAAAAACGTATCTATAGATATCTTTATGCATATGTTGATTTAGATAATTTCCACTCACTTATGAAAGATGCACCAGAAGCTTTTGAAGATGAGGGAGTTAAAAAGGTTGTAGCTGATAAAGGCAAAGCCACTGAAGCAATGCTTAGACATTTCGGATGCACATTAAAGGATTTGAAAGATAGAAAGATTTCTGTTGATGATCCTTGCTTCTACCTTAAGCAAAGCTTACATGATGATATAAGATTTTCTCAGCTTCTAAAAGAATATTCGATTTGCGGTGAAGACGGTGCAGCAATGTATGAATTCTTCTCTTTGTTTATTCATCCGAGATGTGAAATGCATCCAGAAACTCAAGAAGCCATTATGGAAATAAGAAAAATCTATATAGATCAAATCCTAAATCTTGTGTTCGAATACTTAAAGAGCTGTAATTTGTTATCTTACGATGAATCTAGTCCGGATTTTGATCATGATTTCTTCTATAATCCATTGCTTGCGGTAAATGTTCATAACGTAAAAGAGTTTGAAAAAACTATCCACTATATTAAAAACCAGATTTGTGATCTACCTGACGGATACGACGCTTTTACTTGGCAATTCCTAGAAAGAGTTAGATACCTGGTTATAGACATGATGGTGTCCATTTCACTCGGATATAACGAACACGTGATAGCAATATTCAAATCTCTTGTTGAAGAATACTCAGTTTTCTTTGCTGTAGGTTCAGTTGAAACAAAAGAAGAGTTCGACAAGATTAAACGCGCTTATTGGGTTTCTTCTAGAATACAAATAGATGCTCACTTTGAACAAATGGGTTTAAAGAAAAGATTGGTTGAAGAAAAAGATACTAAGGACCTATACGATAACTTCTTCAAAGAAAGATATGGCTTAGATAACTATAAAAAGTTCTATTGGAAGCTCAGAAGAAATAGCCTTTACTTCTTAGAAAAAGACAAGAAGAACTACAACAAACATGTTAGAGCCTTATTAGACGACGTCTTTAATGAGAATCAAAGTAAAGAAACCATGATGTTATATAGAATGTCAAAAGATATGAACCATGCTAGCGGGTACAACTTTAATGCTACAAATGACATGGTGGTGGTTACCGCTCAAAAAGTTTTATATTACTCATACAAGTTGATAATTCATTTTGTTTTAAATGCCGCTTTAACTCTTAAAGATCACGGAATAAAAAGAGATGTAAAACCAATTGTTGATTTCCTTAATGGCTTAATTAGTGTCCATGAAGAAATGATAATGCAGATTTATCAAAAGCATGATAAAGTCGATCCAAACAAAATCAATTAATAAAGCAAAAAGACCAGCAATTCTGCAGTATTTTGCGGTAAAACTGGTCTTTTCTTATGCCTAAATTAATACAACTTTATAGTGGAAATGTTCTGGTCTAAATCTTCTTGGATAAGTGATATTGCCTTCAAGAATAGGAGTGTGTTCAACTAGCTTTGCTCTTCTTTCTTTGATTAGTTCATAGTTAGCTTTTTCGTTATTAGGAAGAACAAATACAATGTTGTGCTTATCAACGACTATGATGGATTCAATACAAGTTTGTACAATTGGTTTAGTTAATGTTTCAGGAGTTAACTTTTCGCCTTTTATAGATTTGCCCATATTAAGTAATCTATGTTTAGCCAGCTCAGCATCTCTGTTTTTATTTAAGAGGTCGTTTATCTGATTCTCTAAGTCATGGTAAGTCACAATGTGCTCTCTGTATTGTTTTTCAAGAAGGATTCTTTCAACTTCATCAGCGGATTGTTTCTTTTTGATAATTTCGTCAATTTCATCTTCTATGGTTTCTTGTTTTCTCTTAAGCTCATTAACCTGGTCTTCAGTACCTTCCAGATTTATTTGAGATTCAATATTCTTCGTAAGCGTATGCAATGCTTTTCCTTTTTCTAAATACACGAGGTTAATAACTTCTGCTGTTGCTTTAAGAAGAATGTCTTCGCTTATTGCTTGAGAATGACATTTGTTGACTAAGTAGCCATTAATGTAGTTATTGCATTGAAACATGATTCTTGGCTCAGCATAGCCTTGTGTCCAATGTCTTCTTTTATAAGTGAAGAGAAACAAGCATGCCACTTAATGGATATTGATAAGCGTATTTTCTGCTGTCTTTATTTTCTCCTCTGAATCTATCTCTATTTTTAGCGTAGATAATCTGAGCTTTATCCCAAATCTCTCTGTTGGCGATAGGCTCATGGTTGTTTTTGATATAGACTTGCTCTTCAAGGCCATCGTTCTTAACTCTTTTGTGATTAAGGAAGTCAATAGTGACATCTTTTTTAAATCTTGGAAACATAGCTTTTGTTGAGACTCTAAACCTCTCACTTTCTTCTGTGCAAAATTGACCGTCTGGTCTAAACAAAGTTGATTTTGCTCACTTACCCCTTTCCGGATTTTTGTGTTTTGTCCCAAATTAAATGACAAGTTTTTCCAGTTTTATTTCCTTATGCAATCGCGTGCCGGAACAGCAAAAAATGCCAGACACTTTTCAATATTTAAGGCTATTTATAATTAAATACAAGCAGTGGGAGTATCAAAACGAGTGGCGAATTTTAGAAGACGCAAACACCAGAACTCCTGCGCCAAAAATCAAAAGGATCATTTTAGGAGTTGACGCTTTAGTCGAAAATAAAGAAGCCATTCGCAAGTATTGCAATGAAAACAACATTCCTTTAGAGGAAACGAAGAAATAAATTTGATAGACTATAGGAAAGGCGAAGCATGAATACAAACAGCAACATAATATTAGAGACCAAAAGCGTTTCCGAAATAAGCGGCCAGTTTTTTGTTCCTGCATATCAAAGAGGATATAGATGGGGCAAAGAAGCTACAAGATTGCTTGAAGACATTATGGAAATTGATGAGAAAAGTGATTACAGATATTGTCTTCAACCGATTGTTGTTAAAAAACGTTCAGATGGCTCATATGAATTAATAGATGGCCAACAAAGATTAACAACTTTGTTCTTGATATATAAAGTTGTTGGAAAAATGTTTCCTTTTGCTAAAGCAAATTATGCTTTAACATATGAAGTTAGACAAAGATCGGAAGAATACCTGAATAACATCTCCGAATCTTCAGATGAGAGCAACATTGATTTCTATTTCATGAAGAAGGCATATTTGTCTATTGAAAACTGGTTTCAAGAAAGAATGAAACAGAAATTAACTGCTCCTTATGATTTCTTAAAGCTATTAACCGAGAGAGTGGATATTATTTGGTATGAAGTCGGTCCAGATGAAGACAGTAATGCTTTGTTCCAAAGATTGAATATTGGAAAGATTCCATTAACATCCTCAGAACTTGTAAAAGCCATATTCTTATGTGCTTCTAGCAAAAAGGATATTCGCACTGAAAGACAGCAAGAAATTGCTTTGCAATGGGACAATATCGAGAAAGAGCTTCATGACGACGCTTTCTGGTACTTCTTAACAAACAAACGCATATTAGAATATCAAACACGTATTGATCTTGTATTGAACCTTATTTCTGGTCATTTTGATGATGCTGATAAATACGCAACATTCTTCTACTTTGATGAAAAGAGAAAAACTGAAGACCTTCTTGATATTTGGGAAGAAATTCAACATACCTATCTTATTTTGAGGGATTGGTATAAGAATCACGAATTATACCATTTAATCGGTTATTTAATTGCTACCGGTAAATCAATCAAGGAGATATACGAATTATCGTTAAATAAGACAAAAACCGCATTTATTAATGCTTTGAAAGAAATGATAAAGAAGACGGTTGATATTAAAGACAGAAATTATGGCGAACTAAGCTATGAAAATACTACTGATCGTAATGCTATTTCTAAGTTGCTTTTGCTATTTAATGTATTAAGCACAGAAAATAATGGTGAACAAAGCGAATGGTTTGCCTTTGATAAATTTAAAAGTTCAAACTGGAGCTTAGAGCACATCCATGCCCAACAATCTCAAGGTATGAATACAGAGGCTCAATGGAAGGAATGGGTAAGATTACATATTCCTTCTGTTAAGTTGTTAAACAAAGATGACCTTGAATTAAATGAATTGATGGAAAACAGCATCAAGGATGACCACACATTGAAAGGGGAAGAGTTCCAAGATATCAGAGAAAGAGCTGAAAAGATTCTTTCAGAAGATATGAATGTTGGCTATTTGCATTCAATATCCAACCTGGCTCTGTTGAAGAAGGATGATAACGCTGCACTCAACAATTCAACGTTCGATGTTAAACGTAATGAAATAGTGGAAATGGATAAAAGAGGTCAATTTATTCCTTTCTGCACCAGGATGGTTTTCTTGAAGTATTACACACCTTCTGATAAAAATTCCGTACATTTCTGGGGACAAGCGGACCGCGAATATTACATAGATTATATGAACAAAGTTCTATCCGACTATATAGAACCAATCGTTTTGTTAAAGGAGGAAGAAGTCAATGGCTAAATCATATTTATGCACATTAAAAGAGCTTTTTGATTTAGATGTTGATGAAAGCGAAAAAGTACTTAATGTATCAAAGATTTCAATTCCTTTAATTCAAAGAGACTATGCTCAAGGAAGAGAACACCCTGATATTTCTAGAATAAGAAAGAAATTTTTAGGATCCTTGAAAGAAGCTGTTTTAGGACAACCGGTCTGCTTAGATTTTATTTATGGTGACATCAATGAATCTGGAGTATTAACGCTTCTTGATGGTCAACAAAGAATAACAACGTTATATTTACTACATTGGTATTCCGCAAAACGTGAAAACATACCTGAAGAAGAATATGAGTTTTTGTCTCGCTTTTCGTATGAAACCAGACCAAGCTCACGCGAATTTTGCAAAATGCTATTCTCCTTCACACCTGATTTTGAAAACACTTCGTTAAGAGAACAAATTATAGATCAAGCCTGGTTCCCACTTGATTGGAAGAATGATCCAACAATTAAATCGATGCTTGTTATGATTGATGAAATTAGCAGTACTTTTAATGATGTTCAAGACCTATGGAAAGCATTGGCTGCCGATAAGAAAATTCAATTCTATTTCTTACCAATCAAAAATATGGGATTAACCGATGAGTTATATATCAAAATGAACTCACGTGGTAAGCCTTTAACGATATTTGAACACTTCAAAGCCGAATTTGAACACGAAATTAGGTTGATGGATAAAGCAACAGCTGAAGAGTTTGAAAACAAACTAGATATAAAATGGACAGACTTCCTATGGAATTATAGAAAAGAAGACTGTTTAATTGATGGCTTATTCCTTAATTATTTAAAATTTATTTGCGACATCATTTGTTATGAGAAAGGACAAAGTCCACAAGGTCGCTCATATGATGAATTTTCGTTAATAGATATTTATTTCTCACATGACAATCCAGATGGATTAGATAATGTTAAATTCTTGATGAAAGCAGTGGATTGTTTCTGCGATTTGCCTATAAATGTTAAAACAGAATTGTTTGAAAAGCATTTAAGTACTGAATCCCTCAATGATAAGGCTAAAGTTGGTGGGTACGTTGATCTGCTTGCTCACTGCTTTACTGACTATGTAGATCCGAGAACAGGAAAAAGAAGCTTAACATTCCCATTAGGTCAATTGGTTCTTCTTTATGGTTTTTTACAATACGCTTTACATTTTGATGCAATAACAGACGAACAATTTAATGAAAGAATTAGGATAGTTAATAATTTAGTCTTAAATTCTCAAGATGAAATGCGCGATAGTGAAGACCGTGGTGGTAACAGATTGCCGGCTATTCTTAAACAGACTAAGTCAATTATTGTAGAAGGAACAATCATTAGCCAGGACGACATAACAAACAATTTCAACGTTAATCAACTTAACGAAGAAAAAGAGAAGCAGCAATGGAGATTGGATAATCCTGATAAAGTTGCTGACTTAAACATGCTGGAAAACAATGATTTGCTTCAAGGTCAGGTTTCTATTATTGGGTTAGAGAATAGTGATGTTTTTTCCAGGTTCACTGACGTTTTTAACTGTGATAGAGACTTGGTGTCTTGTGCTTTATTGACCTTTGGAGACTATTCTAGAGTTGAAAAGGGTCGGAGATATACTTTCGGTACAAAGAGCAATGATACACCTTGGAAATTCATCTTCCACAAGAGTACTGGTGCAGAAGGTTTTGAAAAAGCAAAGAATGTTTTAGTGGCCCTTCTTAGAAGCAACGACCACATTGATAATGAATACCTTAAATCGCTAAAAGAAAACTACATCGCTAATTGTGAAGCAAATAGTTTATTTGATTGGCGTTATTACTTCATTAAGTATGATGTCTTTAGACCAGATAGATATGGTAAATACTGGATCAAAGATAATAACTATTACGAAATTTATGCAATGGTTACTCAAAGCAAGCTTTCAGAATATGCATATCAGCCATTTTTGAAAGTTGTCGATTCTGACCATCTTGATAAAGCAAATACAGGTCAGAGATTAAAATATGACAACAGATATGTTTATTGCGAAGGAAACGCCTTTGTCATCAAAGATGAAAATGATGAAGTGGTGGAAACCATTTCTATTGAGCAAAATGAAGATGGCATTGATACTGAAAATAGAATAGAAAAGTACCTAGCCACTCCAAAATCTCTGTGAAACACATAGTACTTTGATAGCCTCTAGGTTGGCTAGGTTATAGTCCACGTGGATTACTTCGCATGTTGAGACTGTGGTATTGCTATGTCGAAAAGATATTAAAAAATAGTAAATGTAATTGTTCAGACCAACTTATCTTGATTTGCACAAATTAGTTTATAAAAAAATAGAATCGCTGTCTTAGACGACAGCTTTTCTTTTTATACCCCTGCATATAGTTTTCGCTCTTCACCATATTTTCGTTGCCAACACACCTACACAAAAAAGAAAAAATATATATTTTTTAGATATATATTTAATTTCTTAGTTTTGATAGATGTTTAAGATGAAGATATTAGAATTTGAATATTGATTATAAATTGAATCTAACTCATCTTCAGATACGATCATGTAAATTACTTTTGTTGAATTATAAATTACTAATTTAAACCGCATGTGACTCCCTCCTTTAAAAAAGTTGTTGTACTATACAGTACGCCCAGACCTATTTTTCATATGCCAAAACTTTATATACTTTGTATATAACTTTTTTTAAAAACTTTTTCCGTCGCTGTTGGACGCTGCCACAGCAAGCTTTAAACGACCGCTGTCAGACGAAAGCTACCGACCTAAGCAAATGCCTGCCGGCTCTCAAAACAAGCTCCCCACGCGCCCCGTTTCAAACTGCTCAAAATTGCTGAAGTGGGGGCTCACAAACGCCTCCGACCACGACATAATATTAATGAAGCAACTTGTGCAAAACAGGATGAATGGCTTTAAATAACGACAATCTTTAATAA
>JADING010000029.1 GCA_017694135.1 Candidatus Scatoplasma merdavium | reverse complement strand
ATTAATAATATCGGATAATAATTTTAAGTTAGTTATAGCAAATCTTTTGCTGTGGTCGTTTTGCAATACATTTTTTTGATATTAAAGATATTATGTGATTTGCAAAAAATCATTAAATAGTGACTTAAGATTCGTTTAATTGGGAAAGATGCGGTTTTTCACATATGTATTTAAAATAAGTTGTTTATTTTTTTATTTAGAAAGCCGTTTTTTGCCCTGCATTTTTCTTTAAAAAAAGAAATTTACTAATTTTAACTTGTATCAATTAACCATTACATTTCTTGGGCAAAACTGCATATTTGTGCAATAATTTTTTGCAGTTTGCAGAATTGCATTCGGGGTGGGGTAGAGTTATGATACAATCACTCTTAGAAAAGGAGGAAAACTTATGAAATCTAAGAAAAACAAATTGTTCGTAGGCGGAGTTGCACTCTTCGGCTTGGCAGCTCTTGCTACTACTTCGTTGGCCGCATTTATCATTACTGATATTTCCAAGATTGAAGGCGAAGGTTCTATTGATGTTGGTGGTGTTGAAGTTACTGATAAACGTGTTGGTATTACTGGAACTTTAGCTGTGAAAGATACCACATTAGATTTAGATGGTAAAGTTGAAGGTGATGCTGAATCTTTTACTGATGGTGAACAGACAATTACAATGGATGGAGAGTTTAAAGGTTCATTCTCTGTCAATTTAAGTTTAACTGCTACTGATGCTTCAAAATGGGACAAATTAGAATCCGTTACATTTACTATTAAAGCTAATGAAGCGGGTATTTTCGACTATTTACAGTGGACTGCGGATTCTAATGTCACAGGATCAGACACAACTTATAATGTAACTGTTCCTAAGGCATCTTTATCTAGCGTATGGACTGAAACTTCTATTACAAAAGAACAAGTTTTTAAGTTAGAGTGGGAAAATAAACCATTAAATTGGTTAAATTCTAATTACAGTGCAGACTTTGAAGGTGGTGTCACCTATTTAAATGATGCTAAAAGCGCTATTAATGGGACAACCTTTACTGTTACTGCTGCAATAAACACTGTAAGTGAATAATTCTAATTAAACTCACAATTTAAATATTTATTAAATGTTACCTTTAATAATCGTCTTGATTGTTTGCGTTGCTCTTTTGCTAGGATATTCTTTCTATATTTATAGATACACGAATAAGACAGTTGAAGATATCGCAAATGGTCAAGATGATATGGAGGTTTGTACTTCCTACATTGATGAAGAAAAAAAGAGACTTAAATTTCATAAATTTAAGAAGGTTTTGAATTGGATTGGTAATATTATTATTACTATTCTTTGTATTTTCTTTTTCTTATCGGTGTTATCTCGCGTATCTTCTGCTTTTGATATGCCATACCAAGCTAGTGTTGTTGGTTCTGGTTCTATGTCATATAAGAATGAAGTTAACGAGTATTTAGATGAAAATGATTTGAACAATCAGTTTGATACTTACGATGTTATTTTTATTAAAAATGTCGATAGTATTTCTGAGGTTAACCTTTACGATGTTATTTGCTATGTGAACGATAGCGGCACGCAGATTGTTCATCGTGTAATTGAAGTGCACCCGGATTATTTAGTAACAAGAGGGGATGCTACTGATACTACCGATACAATACGAATAACTGATTCTAATATTGTTGGTGTTTATACCAATGTTAGAATACCTAAACTCGGTTTTGTCGTTTATTATCTCCAATCTAATTATGGAATTATTGCTTTTGTTTCCATTCTGATTCTTTTAGGAATTACTTCTTACTCTAACGCAAAGATTAAAGATAGCGCCGAAAAAAGAAGGAAGCAGATTGGTTTAAACGAGAGCGTTCTAACTTCCAAATTTAGATTAGAAACGATAAACGGAACCATTGAATACAATGGAAACAGTTACGAAGTTAACGAAAACAATAAATCCGAACATACGAAGCTCATTGTTTTAGACAAAAATAAAGGAGATGAAAAAAATGAAGCTTAAATTAACTAAGAAGCAGTACCTTGCTATTGACCTATCGTTGGTCTTTGTTTTAATCAGCGCTTATATCGCGCTTTGCATTGACGCTTCGTATTTAGTCATGTCTTCTAAGAATCCTATCGCTTTAATTAGGGAAGCAATTGGTTTGCCGGAGATTGAAGCAAACGGAGGAACGTGGATCTTGACTGGTTTTGTCTTGGTATATATAGCGCTGTTTGTTATTTCTTTTTCTTATATCAAGGCTTATTTCCGCAAAGCTGACAAATTTGAAAAGAATAAGTTTTACTTATATAGCGCTGTTGATTGTTTCGTTTGCTTGGTTTTGTCTTTCGGTTTAGGAACTTTGTTCCAACTTCCTTTTGGAATTGAAAATATCGCAACTTCATATTCATTCTTATTTGAAGTAATTGCTTTAGGTTTGATTTTCTTTTTGATTATCGTCTTGGTTGTTTATGTTATAGTTTCGGTTTATCGCCTGCTTAAATCTACCGATAAGGTCAAAATTGAGGATGGAACTTTATCTGATATCAATGGTTTTACTTCGGTTGGTGAAGCGAATTTAAGCGAAGAAGCCGGTGAGACTATCGCTAATTCTAAAGGTGGGGTTTCTTCTAATTATCCTGTTTTTGGCCTTGATTCTCGCGTTCTTTCCTTATCTTTGGAAGATTCATCTGCTTCTATCAAGTCTTCTTCTGCTCAAGAAGGTGGAGTATCCAGCACTTCTTCTGTTACGTCTTCTGGAGAAATTATCTCTAATATCGATACTTCTTTTCCGAAGAAAGAACAGCTTTTTACTAAGTTGACTTCAATTGATAACAAATATGAATCTGATCAAATGCTTCCTTTTGAGAAACCGAGTTTTACTCTCGCTGACTTCTTGAGCAATTTACAGATCTATTTAGCAAAAAAAGATGAATTGTATTACGAAAAGAAAGAGTTGACGGAATTTATTGCGGCTTTAGCTGGTTCAAAGCTGATTATTTTAGAAGGTATCTCTGGTACTGGTAAATCTTCCTTGCCTCGTTATTTTGCTAAGTTTATATCTTCGGAGGCTTACTTTGAGCCAGTTCAAGTTACTTATAAAGAAAAGTCCGATCTGTTAGGTTATTACAACGAATTTACCAAAAAATACAACGAGACTGACTTTTTGTCTAACCTTTATGAAGCTTCTTTTAAGAAAGATCTTCTTAACATGGTTGTATTAGATGAAATGAATATCTCCCGCGTTGAATATTATTTTGCCGATTTCCTTTCGGTTATGGAATATCCGGAAGATGAACAAAGAATCACTTTGATGCAGCTTGCGGACAATTACGATGGCCCGAAGAACTTGAAAGAGGGCAAGTTAAAGTTAACTCCTAACACTTACTTTATCGGTACTTGCAACAAAGATGATTCTACTTATACTGTCACTGATAAGGTCATCGATAGAGCCATTGTTATCGAGTTTGACGGATATCACAACAAGGTTGATTACAAAGAAGAGCCTAAGGAGATGTTTATCTCTTATTCTGAACTTCAGTACTTGTTTAAGCAGGCTCAATCTGATGAAAAGAAGAAGTTCGATTCTTCTGACAGAGAGAAGTTCCGTTCTGTTTTAAACGAGCTCAACGAATCTTTCTCCATTGCGGTTGGTAACCGTATCTTGCAACAAATTGAAGATATGGCTCCGGTTTATGTTGACCTTGGATTTAAGAAAGAAGATTGCTTAGATCTTATTCTCGCTAACAAGATATTGAGAAAATTAGATTCGAGATTTGACACCGGCTTAAAGCGCAACCTTATGCACTTAGAGGATACTTTAAGTGATATTTACGGCAACAAGTCTTTTGAAAAGTCGCGCAAGAAAATCAAGGAGTTATTAAGGAGACTCTAAAGATGAGCTTAAAAAAGGCAATCTCGAAGGAAAATAGCATTCAAGTCTATGATAACTTTTCTATCAATTCTTATTTTCAAGAGGTTGAGAAGCTTTTAGTTCATATTTATAACATCATTTTTTCTCCTAAACTTGACCTAACTAAAAAAGAAGAGATAGTTAGAACAGATAAGAGATACCGCGCTGATAAGAAAGATATGCTCCGCTCTTACCGCGAAGTTAGATTTTACAAGGTTAACAATAATAAGGTTAATCTTGAAAGAATTTACTCTTATTCTTACGAAGAGGATATCGATACTTACGAAAACAGGTTCTTAGTTTACGTCGTAAGAAAAATCTATAAGAGGTTAATATCCCTTTCCAAAATGAGCTATTATCTTTCTCCTTACAAGCTTGGTATAAAAGGGAAGTTAGGTTATGAAAAATATGGTAGTTACAGCCAACTCTTGTCATTCCGTTCTGCCCCTTTAGATAACGTAATTGATTACGATCGTAACAAGCTTAGAAAGCTCATATCTTCTGTTTCATTGATCTTGTCTTCTTCGTTATTTAAAAGAGTTAAATACCTTGAAGACCTTGAAATTCATTTAACAAATATTATTTCTTCTTCCGAAGATTACCTTGCAATATACCGTTTCTATCTGTCGGCGTTAGATACAGATGCTAGATTCTTAAACAAACTAATAAGAAAGCTAAAAGATGGTTTAGAAGCTAAGTCAACTAAACACAAGGATGGGAAAGAATCTTACTATGATTCACTTTTGAGGTTTGAAGATACCACATATCTAATTGATGGATTTACTTATAAGCTAAATGGGATGACTGATCAAATTAGCCTCACTGTCTCATTTGGATATAGCCGCATTAATTACACCTTGAAATTCGATATTAATTCTTTCTTACCTTACTTAGAGTTGACTTATTTAGATAAGGTGAGAAAAATATCTCTAAGTGAAGTGAGCGATTATTCATCAATCGTAACTTCCTTAGCTTACACTCTACCTTACATAGAGAACATTTGCCCGATTTGCGGCAGCGAATCGAGCTCTAACCACTGCTTATCCTGCAATGCAAGATATCTTCTTATTGAAAAGAAAGGGGAGAAACTTGCCTGGATTTACAATCTGCCCTTTATTAAATTAGGAGGTGAAGGAGATGATTTCTAAATTGAAAAAAGCCCTGTTGGTATCTGTTATGGCACTTGGAAGCATTAGTTTGACTTCCTGTTCGTCTTTCATGCAGGCTGAATATAATTCTATTGCTTCAATTACTACTGATACTGATGAAAATGGCAACACTATAGTCACTATTACTTTTACTGATGAGACAATGGCTCCTGTTGTTTTCACAGTTCCTAAAGGTGATAAGGGCGATGCTGGTAACAATGGTATCGGTATTGAAAATATCACATATCAAACCGGTGAAGATGGGAAGACTAAAGTCACTATCTCTTTTACTTCTGATGAAGTGGAAGATATGGTTTTTGATATCCCTGCTCCGGTTAATATTACAGATATCACCTCTGTTCATAACGATGAATTGAATCAAACCGATGTGGTTATAACTCTATCTAACGGAGAAGAATTCACTTACTCTATACCAGATCCGACTGATGGGAAAGATGGGCTTGGTATCGCTAATGTTGAATACGATGATTCCGGAGATAGCGGGTATTACACAATTACTATTACTTATACTGATCCAGAAGTTAGCCCTACTGAAATTAGGCTTCCTTTACCTGGTAAAGATGGAAGGGGAATTGAATCGATAGTTTCATCTTCCGATGATGATTACTGGTATATCACTTTTAATTACGATGATGGGAATTCTGACACTATCCAATTTGACGCCCCGCAATCAGGAACATACTGGTATTCAGGAAGTGGTCTTCCAGATCCGTTCCTTAATCCGGATTTGGAAAATGCCCGTACCGGTGACTTTTATATTGATTTAGAAGGCTTAAGCATATATCGTTACCAAGGTATTAGGTGGATTTTTGTCGGTAATATCGGTACAGGAGTCGATAGAGAAACCTGCCAAGTGACATTTGATGCTGTTACTAACGGTGGAACTATCTCTTCTTATACCAGCATCTTTGAAGTTGAATATGGAAAAACGATGAACGCGACAGATATGCCTATAGCCAGTAAAGCTGGAGAAAGATTCATCGGTTGGTATACTTCTAAAGATGGCCCTAATAATCCAAATGCTGGACATTTCACTTCTCTAACTCCGGTTTTTAGCGATATGACTGTTTATGCTTGCTTTGAAGTTATAAGTGAATAATTAACAAATTAAAGAAAGGACATTCAATGAAAAAGAGGAAAATAGCTTTCTTATCTTGTATAGCTATCTTAACTGTCTCTACAGTCAGTTATGCTTCTTTTATCATTGATGAAAAATCAAGCATCAATAGTATCAATGTTTCTGCTGGAGATGTTACTATTTCTAATAAATTTGTAAATAATTACCCGATGTATTTTTATTTAAATACTGATGGAGGCTCAGTTAATGCTGGTTATACCAATAATGATAAGTTTTTATTTGATATAGTTTCTTATAATCCTGGACCCCCTTTAATTAGCGCTACAGGTAATTATGACGGTGGTAATTTAATTAGCATAGACTATTGTTTAAAGTTTTATTTGGATGTTGATACCCTTATTAGGTCACCATACATTTATGGTTATGAATTTTTAGATGAATTGGAATGCAATAGCCCTAGCTATAACTATAACGTTAAATTTAATAGATCTAAATACTATTTTGTTGAATTTGCAATTTCTTTTGATAATGTCTCAGATTTCACCGAGAAAATTGACGCAACAAACTGCTATATTAGTTGCCCTGGCATTTCGTCAATTATAGGTGAGAACACTACCGATAGCAGTCAATTGGCATTAAAAAATCACCGTATTTATCCATTTAATCCTATTGTTTTAGCTGATAGTAATAGTGGAACTTACTCAGAAGATAAATACTCAGAGAGCAATGATTCTGCTTCGATGAAATTTGCTTACAGAAGTGATCCAACTGTTAATTTTTTAGATCCAAATTACTTTTTCTATTTTGTTAAACAATTAGAAGACTATGGCTTTTTTGAATCGCCGAATTTAGATGCAGACAAATTAAACAAATTAAAAAGATTAGAGTTTGAAGCGCACTTTATCGTTAACGTCGATGCGAATTACGCAAACTGGGCTTATAATCCTAAATTTACGATTCAATTTACAGATTATTTAGAGCAAAAAAAGACAACTGGAGGTAATAGCTAATGAAAAGCAAGTTATTTGTTTTGTTTACTTTCATGGTAGCCAGTTGTACATCGGTTTTTGCGTCTTTTAATGTTAGTAACGGCGATACAATTCAAGCTTCTACTAGCGATAGTTCTATTTCAAATGGCAACAAACACAAAGTTGAATTTATATATGGCGGAACAGTCAAAAAGACCATGTATGTTGAAGATGGAACTACTTTAACTAGCAAGGATGCCCCGTATGATTATTCTTGGTATGATTCTGATAACAACGGCGTAGTGGAACACTTCGTTGATTGGGAATATAACGGAGACAGTTTAACTAACCATATTGTGGTTAATAGCGATATCGTTGTTACAGGAACTCAGCAAGATGTAAGTAATTTTATCAAAGATGTAATTTCAGAACTTCCTAATAATAGACCTACTCACAAGCGGGTTAGTGGAAGTTATGGAGCAGCAGAATACAATGATTATTTTGAAGAAGCTTCCATATCATCAGTAGTTTTACATAATTCTATTACTGCTTATGCTTGTAATACATATGGTGGAACTAATAATGACAGTAGCGACTGGGTAACAAATGTAAGTGCAGATGATATAAATAGTACAGTTATTTTTAATTATGACTTTTCAAACGGTTTAAACGAGCCTTCATCTTCTGCGATTCATGTTGGATTGGGTGAAGAAACATCTATTTCAGGATATGAAAACTATTTGTCTGATTTTTGCAACGCCACATATAAATTGACTAACGATGTTTATTTATTGGATTTAGTAGAAGGCGATAATGGCATTTCTATCACTTTAGGTGCTGTTACTGGATATGCTGGAAATAAGAAGAAGAAGAACTGGTTGGGTATACAGGATGCAATGCCACAAAGACTTTATCAGGGCATTATTCTAAAAAATTACACCTCACTTGATTTAAATGGTTACGACTTAATAGTTGGTCCTAATACTACTTTAGATGCTTGGGGATATGTAAATGATTCTGTTGGAACTGGGACTGTAGTTTTAGAATCTGGTTCAACTATGTACACTCCATTTGTCGTTGAAGATCACTATAGAGAAGATCACATGCCAACAGCATACATATATAACGCTAATCCATTTTATATGTATAGATGCCCTTATATTGACTGCAATTTAAGGATTAAAGTAGGTGCAAACTTTAATGGGAAATATCGCTTGGCTTTTGGTAAAGACACCTTTGTTAGTGGTGATTTTCAATTGTTTGGTTCAGGGAAGAATGGTTCGAGAAACTTGGTTCAAATCGATGCTAAAGATTCTAGTTTAGAAGCTTATGTCGAAAGAAAAGTAGTAGATAATAGTTCACTATTTGGCGGAAATTCCATGAATACCATGATTAAATCAAATTGGGCGTATAAAAAAGTTGAGCTTTCTTTTTATAACCTTGATGTTACTTTTAATAAATTTAATGATTTATGGACTGATGAAGATGGCATCCATATTAAAATTAGCGGGCAAAGTTTTAAAATTAACACAGATAAATATCCATTCGTTTTATCTCCTTATTACAACTTGTATTTCTATAATTGTTCAGTTTATCTTAATCAATTAATAATTGTATTGCCTAGCTCATATATTTATTTTGATAAAAGCTCAATTTTAAATCTTGGATATTCAACAGTTAAAACAATGTCAAAAATATCTATATATGCTGATGCACAGGATTATCAGTCAGTTGGTGGAGTGTTTTTGATGGATTATTTTGATATAAACGCATTGAATTATTTTAGTGAATATAAGGTAAATGAAGAAGGTGCCTCATCAACAACTTATATTTTCAACGAGAATAAGATGTATTTTACTTGCATCAACAAAACTCCTGCTCGTTGTGATTTTTATGGAAAGATTAATTTTGTAAAAAATTCTTCCGATGTTAGTCAATATCATCCTTTCAGTTTGGCTGGGAATATGAATATCTATGATTTAAATAGCTTCAAAGACTCTATTGAAAAAGCTCAAACAAGCGGATTGGATGTTGAGTTATCAGCAAATTATTTCTTTACATCATCTAACAATTTTGTTCGTTCGATTCTACCATCCGTTACTCTTAATATCGTTTTCTTTGATAATTCGCCACTTATTTCTAACGGATATGTTCTTACACCCGTAGATAGTGATGAGGTTTTGAATGATAAAAGAATGACTTACGATAGGACAAGTAAGTTAATTAAGTATGTTGATGGTACCACCACGACTTATTACGGATATAAACTTGCTGATGATACGAGTATGGCTAATTCGTATAAAATGTCTGATTTAAACGGAACAGACAGTTTAGCAGGAACATATACGAAATTAGATAGTTACAGCAATGGAGTAGCTAAGTTCTCTTCGTCTAGTTATATAAACTTATCCGGAGTATTTTTACCTTTTAACGATAATGGTCAAGTCAATGTTAGAAAACTCGCGGAAGGTTCTGGCGTAAGTGGTGATAGATTCTTTAATTGCACGTATAATAACGGAGTTTGGGCTTTAGCCTAGAAAGTAGGGACTTATGGAAGAAGTTAAAAGTATTCTAATAAAAGATTTGCATAAATCTTACGGTAATAAAGAAGTTTTAAAAGGCATTAATTTAGAAGTTAACCAAGGGGAACTCTTTGGCTTTATTGGGCGCAATGGTGTAGGTAAGTCTACTACAATTGATTGCTGCATTGGCCTAAAGCCTTTTAATAGCGGGGAAATTTATATCGATGGAATGTCGATTAAAGATAAACCTCTTCAAGTTAAAGATCGCATTGGTTATTCTTCTTCTGAACCTATAACTTACGAAGAAATGACCGGATATGGCTATTTGGAGTTCATCGCTTCTATTTACAGGTTAGATAGTAGTCTATTTTTGAAGAATTTTGCGCTTCTTTCTAAGAGATTTGATTTACAAGGTAGCGATTTATATAAACCTATTAAAGAATATTCTCACGGTATGAAACAGAAGGTGTCTTTGATAGCTTCCTTAATTCATTCTCCTTCTATTTGGGTCCTTGATGAACCTACAGTTGGCCTTGATCCTTTTACTTCTAATTCTTTGATTGAAACTATGAAAGAATACGTTAAAAGTGGGAAAACTTGTTTTGTTGCGACTCACAATAT
>JADING010000028.1 GCA_017694135.1 Candidatus Scatoplasma merdavium | reverse complement strand
TGCACGGCTTCGGTATACTTAGCGTTCGCTTTATCGATATCGTTAAAATTAGAATTGAGCTTAGAAAAAATATCGATTGTTTCTTGAAGCATCAAGTTGACCTTATCAACGACATCTGAAACCTTGAGTTTAGCGTATTCAGGATCGTATTTAGCCTGAGATGCCAGCTTTGAAACGATTCTTTTATCTCTCTGCCACTTCTTTAAAATAGAAATAACCGGAGACGCGTAAAGACCGAGGGAGTCATAAGTCTTCATCGGGTGATAGAGCTTATCGCCAACCTGATGTTTAAAGATATTAAAATGCTGATTCAACGCTTCGTTAGGATCGTATAACTTATTTAAATTAAATCCAAACACGCAGATTGAATGGTGAAGCAAAGTTACGTTCATCTCCAGTTCATCGGCGTTCTTTCTAGCCGAAGCTAAAGTCCTAAACATATATTCATCTTCTCTCTCATCTTCCAAAGAGAGCTCAGAATAAGTCTGGTGGACTAAAGGAACGTAAAGGTCACTTGAAGATGATAGCTCAGCAATAAGCTGCATCATCTTAATTGAATAAACGGGAAGATAAATCATATCGGTATTAGTCTCAACGTTTTTTTCCACGTTAATCCACCCGCAAGAAACGAGTTTTCTAAAAATGTAATTCACCTTGCTAGAAAGCGCGCTGTCTTCTAAATCAAACTGGATATCTTCTTCATCTTCTTTGTCGTCAAGCTTATCTTGGTCGACATTAAAAAGTTCAAAAATCTTTTCTCCCTGGTTCTTAAGAGCATTGATATAGTCAACTTTTTTCAAATTGGTCTTATACAGTTTCAAACAAGAAAACAGCACCATTAGAGCAAAGGCGTAACAAGCTTTGTATTTGCGCGAGAGAACCGTAAAGAAGTTCTCAGGGATCTTATCAAACAGTTCCAAATTTTATCTCCCCTGAACCATATAAATCTACTTTTTTATTTTAGTGGTTAAAATGTTTTATTACAATAAAAAAGAAGGAAAAATTGCGGAAAAATCCCCTAGTTTTCAATATTTAAGCCAACAAAAAGAAAGCGGCAAAAGAAAAAAGGAGGGGTACTTAGATACCCTTAATATCTAAATTGACCCCCTTCTTATTGTATTTTTGAGTAAGTGTTTTATCGTTTTGGCGCAAAATATCAACTTCCGCTTCTACTTCAGAGCGAACTTTTTCCATCACCTCAGAAGTAGTCTTATTTTCAAACTCCTCAGGGTAGATAGGTTTCAAAAAAGAAATCTGCACTGGATAACGCTTCATTCTCAATTTCTTATCCAAAACCCTAAAGCCTCCATAAACAGCAACAGGAACAATAGGCTTAGAAGCATTAAAAGCCGGTTTTAAAGCTCCGGGCTTAAAATGCAAAAGAGTGTGGTTAGGATCTTTAGAACGCGTGCCCTCAGGGAAAATAGCAAAGACCACTTTACCGGAAGAAAGAATCTCGCTAGCTTTAGAAATAGCCCTGACCTCTGAACGGATATCCTTTCTATCCATGAGCACACCATCAATGCCAATAACAACTTTGTTGACTAAAGGAAAGTCTTCAACTTCCTTTTTCGCAATAAAGGAAAGATCTCTATCATAAAGATTCAACAAAATCAAAGGATCCATGTTCGACTGGTGATTTGGTAGCAAAAGGTAATTTGTATCTTTAGGTAAATTCTCTTCCCCTTTTACATGGAATTCAACATGGAGATATTTGACCACCTTTTTTACCACTTCATGAGAAAAAGCGTAGCGCTCATCTAGAGAATATTTACTCTTTTTCTTCGGATTAGCATATCGGCACAAGCGCGGATAAACCCTAACGATATACCAGATAGCTCTAAACAGTATTCCTAAGTACTTAATCATAATTACGCCTTGCAAACTACGACGCTCAATCCGTTAATAATAACAAGCTGAGCGTAAGATTCCATTTTAGATATCAAACCAGCTTCGTTGAAGATCACTTTGTAATACTTCGGCAGCTCGTAAGTAATCATCGTCTCAGAAGGATTGATAAAAACTACCATGTCCACGCTGCCGTTCTTGTAGTATTTCACAGCAAGTCCACCATTAGCTAAATTCTCGAATTCAACTTGCTCAGAAATACTCTTTTTGCTGTCCAAAGAAAGTTCAGGATAGCTCTTCTTAAGCTGAATGACGCCCTTAAGATACTCGATCATATCTTCCCTGCGATAAGCCTGGGCGTAATCAAACCCATTAATAATATCACCAGCATCATAAGAGTTAGTATTTCCCTTTTTAGAATGACCGACTTCTTGTCCGGCGTGAATAAAAGGTACTCCCATAGCTAATACTGTGCAGGCATTAATCATTTTTATCCTTCTTAACAAGACAGATTCATCGACATCTGGATACTGAGTTTTAAGTTTGTCATACAAGCACGCATCATCGTGACATTCAACGTAATTTATCGATTGGCTGGGGCGGTTGAACAAAGGCGGGAAAGCCAAAGAAGCAACCGAACCTAAATAGACGTGCTTGTATCCATCGATGTAATTAGGGTCTCCGGTTAAATAACCGCGTGGAGTTAAGTTACCTCCGTAAGAATGACCGCGAGAAACATCTCTGAAACGATCGTTAAAGAAACCGATATCACTTATGTACAAAGCGTTGTTTAACGAAGTCTTCTCATCGGAAGGAAGCGGAGTCATCATATCCCATCCTTCCCCGTAAATCATAGCCTCGTGCTTAAGCCCTTTAATATTGTAAACAACAAGCTCCATCGTCTTTCTATCGATAATACCCATCAGATCAAAGCGGAACCCATCCATGCCGTAATATGTGACAAAATACTTACAGCAATCAACAATGAGTTTTCTGACCATATAGTTGCGAGTTTCTAAATCGTTTCCACAGCCTGAACCATTAGATAAAGTCCCATCTTCATTGCGGCGATAGTAATAATTTGGGCATAAGATTTCAAAAGAGTTCGTCTTAACTTGGAAAGTGTGATTAAAGACCACATCCATATTTACCCTGATACCTTTAGAATGGAAAGCCGCAACTAGCTTGCGAAGCTCAAACAACCTCGTGTAGCAGTCTTCTGGATCAGAAGAGTAAGACCCC
>JADING010000027.1 GCA_017694135.1 Candidatus Scatoplasma merdavium | reverse complement strand
ATTAGGGACCGCTTCACCGATTGAAAGCATCATCTGTGAAGTTAAAGTCATAATTGGATCAAACGGATTTAAAGTTATACCGTAAGTCGGAGATCCGCAGACCATGGATATGGCGGTAGCTTCGCCTAGCGCTCTTCCTAAGCCTAAGATAATACCGGCAAAAATGCCGGATTTTGCGGCTTTTAAGCAGATTTTAAAATCGGTTTGAGCCTTGGAAGCACCTAGAGCTAGCGAGCCGTTTATCAGCGATTTATCGACGCTTTTTAAGGCGGTGACAGAGACTGATATCATGGTAGGAAGTGACATTAAGGCTAAAATTATCGCTCCTGAAAGCAAAGATACACCGGAAGCTGAAGAAAAGCCTAGACTTCTAGCGATAACTTTAATAGCTGGAATTATGATACCGACACCGAAAATACCATAGATTACTGAAGGAATAGAGGCCAACAAGTCTACGCCAGTTTGAATGCCTTTTGATAATACTTTCGGTGCTGTTCTAGCGATAAAAAGAGAAGTTAAGACAGCAGTAGGAATAGAAATAATTGCGGCGAACAAATTTAAGTAAATGGTGTTAAAAGCGAGATACATTACTCCGTATAAGTAAGTTCCGGTTACCGGATCATACCCGTTATTGAATCTTAAACCGGAGAAGAAAAAGAGGGCGTTAATGTGTCCGCTTTGTCCGTTTTCAGTGTAGGTTTTAAAAAAAGGTAACAGACCTTTAAAGGCGATAAAGATTGTGACAACAATAATAACTGATGAGCAGATACAAGTTATAGCAAGGAAAAAGAAACGGACGATTTTATCGGCCTTTTTCCATCTTTCTGCTCTTTTTATGTCGTTTTCTTGAATTGTTTGTTGAACGTTTATTGTTTCTTGGTTAACCATATTAAAAAAATAAAGAGGTAGAGAGAAAAGCTCTCTACCTCAAATTAGACTTAGCCGAGAATGTCGGTCCAAGTGTTGATGTTTCCATCAATGGAGTAAATGTTTTTGCACTGATCGGGGGTGATATCAGTTAAGCTGTTTTGGTTGTTAACACCGATGACGATACCATCGATGCAGACGAGTCCATAAGTACCTTCAGCGAGAGGTTCACCATCGGTTAATTTGAATTCTCTTGAAGCGAAAGCGATATCTAATGCGCCAGCTTTGCTACCTTGAGTGGAAGTGTAAGCGTCACCAGAACCGGTGTGGTTGTGGGCGGCTTGGAAGTTACCAGCGCGGGCAGAGAAATCAGCGGATAAAGCTTTAGCGATCTTTTCAACAGAAGTGGAACCACCAAAGTTAATAGTGACAGAAGAGTGATCGTCTTCAATTCCAGGGTATTGAGCTTTAACAGTGGTCCAAGACGGGGTGGTTGGAGTGATATTAACGATACCTCCGTTAGCTTGAATAGTAGTTAAGCCTTCAGAAGTGGACATATAAGCTACAAAGGCATCGACGATGAGTTTCTTGGTGGCATCAGTTTCGTTAGCGATGCAGTAGTTGAAGTTTCTCGCGAGTTCATAATCACCAGAGAGAATGTTTTCTTCGGTCGCTTCAACACCGTTGTAAGTGAGAACTTTAACGCCGGATTCTTCGGCTTCAGTGATTGAGTCGTGAGAGAAATATCCGATACCATATTCGTTAGAAGAAATCTTTTGAACCATATCTCCGTTCGAAGTAACTTCTTGAACGCTGGCTTTTAAAGCAGAGTTATCTTTGGAAGCGGCAGATAAGCCGATCTTTTCCATGAATCCTTCTCTGGTACCAGATTCAGTATCGCGGGTGAACGGGACGATGTTTTGCGAAGCATCGAATCCGCTCTGTTCATTGCAAGATGCGAGTGATAGTGAGAACAAGCATGTGGCGGCAAGAGTCAATAATGTTTTTTTCATAACATATAATCCTTCTTTCGAGAATAATTTAATTCGAACTTATTTACTGATAAATCAATAACTTGTTAAGAAATGTTAAGGGAATGTAAAGATTATTCCGAATGTAAAGAGAACCTTGCTTCTTTTTATATCTTTAAAGCAATAAGTTTATTTATATAATGTAAACTGATTACAGAAAGGTTTATTTTTATGAAAAGTGGATTGATAAAGCTGTTACCTAATAGAGTTAGAAGAAATTACTTGGGCGGAAAGGGAATAGATGAACTTCATTCAATATACGGAACTAAAGATAACGATAAACCGGAAGAGTGGGTTGGTTCTTTAGTAGAAGCTACTAACCCTGGAATGGAAGTCATTCCGCATGAAGGGTTGGCCAAGGGAATAATAGGCAATAAGGAAGAATATTTAAAAAATATTATTGATAGCGATCCTTCTTATTATTTAGGTTCTTCTATACATAAAGACGGAACTTACCGTATGTCTTTTTTATATAAGATTCTCGATTCGGCGATGAGACTTCACGTTCAAGTTCATCCGACTAGTCAGTTTGCTAGAGAAAAAATGGGAAAACCTTACGGTAAATTAGAATGCTATTTTATTCTCGGAGTTAGAGAAGGATACGATCCATATATAAGGTTAGGTTTTCAACACGCTCCTAGCAAAGAAGAGTGGAAAGAAATTGTTGAGAAGCAAGATATAAAGAGAATGGATGCTTGCTTTGAAAAGATTCCAGTTAAGGTTGGAGAGGTTTGGTATATTCCTGGTGGAATGCCTCACGCTATCGGGGAAGGTTTGACGCTTTTGGAGATTATGGAACCTTCTGATTTGGTTGTGCGTTGCGAGTTTGAAAGAGAAGGGATAGTGGTTCCTCCGGCTGGAAGATTTATGAATTTAGGAATCGATTTTTGCTTAGACATTTTCGATTACACTTCTTATTCGAAAGAAGAGATTGCTAAAAAGTGTAAAATCGAGCCGAAAGTTATTAAAAATACCGAGGCTTACACTTTAACTAGATTGATTGATGAAAAACAGACACCTTGCTTCTTTGTTGAGAAGCTTGAAATTAATAAGCCTTGTGAAATTGTTACCAATTCTAAGTTTAATGTTGGAGTAGTCTTAGAAGGAAACTGCAAACTTATAGGTGATGATGGTTCTGTTTTGGAATTACAGCGAGGTGATAGCTTTGTTATTGCGGCCTCATTAAAGTCTTATAAAGTTGATCTTGAAAAGAAGGTTGAGTTTGCTTTCGTATATCCTGGTAAGGATATGGAGGGTTAATTTTATTGGTAAAACAGCGTTTTTCATCTATTAATTTAGAATAAAATGTTGTTTTTAAGTATCTTTTAAAACACAGTTTTTATGAAAACTGTTTCATAAAAATATTCTTTTGAGAGCTTCTAATTTATTAAACGATGGTTTACAATAAAACCGTCAAATTGGTTGGGTTCGTGTATAAGCAGTCTAATTAGGTGATTGCGTTTCTACCCTTAGGCCTTACTAAGGACTACACTGATCACATGAGCTCGTTCTTAGAGCTTAGGTAGAGATAAACTGACCTTATTAATTGGACAAGTATTTGTTTTTTCTAAGGGGGAATTGAAATGAAGAAAAACAAAATTTTGACTTTGTCTTTAGTCCTTTTAGCTGGGCTTAGCGCAGGTAGTTTAACTTCTTGCGATGAAGGTGGTACTTATGAATACGCCTTGGTTACTGATGTCGGCGATATTAACGACGCTTCTTTTAACCAAACATCTTGGGAAGCTTTACAAGAATTCTGCCAAGAAAACGATAAGACTTACGCTTATTACAGACCCACTGAAAATTCTACCGCTGCTCGTTTGCTTTCTATTGACCAAGCTGTTCAAAGAGGTGCGAAGGTTATAGTTTGCCCGGGTTACTTGTTTGAAGATGCGGTTTATTCTGCTCAAACTACTTATCCTGAAGTTAAATTCGTTTTAATCGATGGTACTCCTCATCCTACTGATTCCACTGAGGCTACTATCGCTGATAATACTGTTTCAATCATCTTCCAAGAAGAAATTCCTGGTTTCTTAGCTGGCTATGCTGCTGTTATGGATGGCAATACTAAGTTAGGTTTCTGCGGTGGTATGGCTGTTCCGGCTGTTCAAAGATACGGCAGTGGATTTGTCCAAGGTGCTGATTATGCCGCGCAACAATTAAAGACTAACATTGAAGTCAATTATTATTATGCCGGTGCTTTTGAAGCTACTGATGCTGCTACTGCTATGATGAGAACTTGGTACACCAATGGAACTGAAACTGTTTTCGCTTCTGGTGGTAAGGTTTACCTTTCTGTTGAAGAAGCCTGCGATGCTTCTGGTGAAGGTAAGACTTGGATCGGTGTCGATGTCGATCAATCGAGTGTCGATACTAAGGTCTTGACTTCCGCTATGAAGGGACTTAGAGAATCTGTCATCTCTTCTTTAGAAGAATACGCAGATGATAAGTGGGATGGTATCGGTGGAAAGAGCTATACTCTCGGTCTCAATTCGAAGTTTGGTGATCTTGAAAACCGCGATTATGTCGGTATTCCTACCGCTGAATCTTCTTGGAGATTTGAAACCTTTACTCTCGATCAATACAACGCTATTCTTACTTCTATTAAGAACGGCACTGTTACTATCACTAACAGCACTACTGAAGCTCCGACTGTCTCCTCTTACACGACTGTCGATTACGTTTCTAGTTTCGCTACTGCTGCTTAATTCTAATAGGGGGCATTTGCCCCCTATTTTTGTATCTTGTTATAAAGGAAGTAAATAAATGGAAGAAAAATACGTGATGGAAATGGAGCACATTTCCAAATCTTTCCCCGGAATAAAGGCCAATGACGATATTACTTTTAGGCTGAGAAAAGGTGAGATTCACGCTTTGCTTGGTGAAAATGGCGCTGGTAAGTCGACTTTAATGAGTATTCTTTTTGGTTTGTATCAGCCGGATGAAGGGGTTATTAAAGTTCACGGAAAAGAAGTGAATATTAAGAATCCTAATGTCGCTAATGAATTGGGAATTGGAATGGTTCATCAGCACTTTAAATTAGTTGATGCCTTTACCGTTTTAGAAAACATTATTTTAGGAGCTGAACCTGTTAAATATAAATTTTTATTAAAGAAAACTACGGCGAAAAATAAGATTAATAAAATTTGCGACAGATACGATTTGCACGTAGATTTAAATGCGAAAATTGAAGATATCACGGTTAGCATGCAGCAAAAAACTGAAATTTTAAAGATGCTTTATCGCGATAATGATATTTTGATTTTTGATGAGCCGACAGCGGTTTTGTCTCCTCAGGAGATTA
>JADING010000026.1 GCA_017694135.1 Candidatus Scatoplasma merdavium | reverse complement strand
GTATTGTTATACCCATCGCCGTAAGTCAAAGCTCCGTAAAGTTCAGAGCCAGTTCTTTCTAACATCGCGTAGTTAGAAATAATCTTTTCAGATTTGTCATCTAAAACGTGATCGGAAGAATCAAACAGCTTCAATATAGAAAAATCAAAGTCGGAATAATCCGGATGGTTTTTAAAGAATGCAATCATCTTATCTTTGCCAATGCTGATGATTTCCGGAGATTCAAAACTGGTTTCTGAGCTTATTTCATTAGCGATATTAAACACTCTCATCAATCTTTCCATAGCCTTAACGTCTTTGCGATCTAAGTCTGAGGCCATGTGAGCGTAAGAGTAGGTGCGGTCTAAAATCTCTGACAATTCTCTAGTACAAGAAAAGTATTCGCAAAGTGAGGTGTCGTCTTTGAGTTTCCCTTTATAAGACGCCGCTAACTTACCTAACTCTTGGATTTTATCTAGCGATTTTTCAAATTCCTCTTCATTTTTAAATAAAACGCTTAAATCCCACTTGTCCATTATTTTTTCCTCCTATTCAATTGAAAATCTATCGTGGTTTGACCTTTGTAAGGTTCTTTTGAAAACATCTCGACTTCTTCAAAGCGGAAAAACTTTGCGAGTCGAGAATTGATAAATCCCTTTTTCGCTGAGTTATACGCTTTGACGTTATTGTTATATAAATACACCGAGAAAGACGTTAATCTTCGCATTTCGAAGACGAAATCGAGAGTTTCATTATCTTTGTTATCTTGCTTTAAAGCATTTAAGACTCTTTCGTAAACCGAATCTATTTGAGCGATCTCATACAGAGAATCCTTCTCTAAATCCATACTCTTAAAATGAGAGTAAATTGATTTTAGTTCTTCCCTTTGCTCGCTATCTAACTTGACGTTTTGAAGCACGCTAGAAATGTAATTAAATGTAGTTAAAAAGCTCTCTGCCAGCGTCTTGCGAGAATTAAAACAATATTCCAAGCGGTCTTTAATATGAGAATACCTAGTTAAGCAAACTAAAAAAAGAATCAGAACTAAAAGGATAAATGCCGAAGGGATAACTATAACAAGAAACAATTCCAAAGTAGACATATTTAAATTATATCAAAGCTCAAAACAATGTTATCTTATCTGACTCGGGCAAATCATCAAAAGATCCTATTTCTCTTAAATAATCAATCTGGCGAGCTGTTAAAGAAGTCCTCTTCATAAAATCTTCAACAGAAATAAAAGGACCTTGTTTTCTAGCTTCTTCAACCGATTGACCTTGGGCGCTACCAGCTGAAGGAATGGTGGTAAAAGGAGGGATGATAGAGTTGTTCTCTTTGTCGATAATAAATTTATCCCCTAAAGAACGATTGATATCGATTTTTCCAAACTTATATCCTCTTTCAACCATTTCTAGCGCTATTTCTAAACAAGATTTAAGCTCTTCTTCCGGATTAGTTAAAGGCTTAGTCAAAGCCTTTTGATTCAGCTTTTCTAAACTCTCTAAAATGCCTCTTTCCCCTTTAATGCAAGCTTTAATATCATACTGATCAGTGCGGTAAGTAAAATAAGTTGCGTAAAAGGCCAAAGGCTCGTGAACCTTAAACCAACCAACGCGATAACCCATCATGACATAAGCGGTCGCGTGAGCTTTAGGGAAAAGATACTTAATCTTTTGACAGGCGTTAACATAGTAATCAGGAACCTTGTGATCCTGCATCATCTTCAGATACTTCGGATATTTTTCTTTGTATTTATTTGCTGTCGGATTGAATCCACCATGACGGACAATTTCCATAATTTGGAAAGAGTCTTCTAAAGGTATACCCCAGTTCTCATGCAATTGATTCATGATATCATCGCGGCATCCAATTAATCCTTCGGTAGTAATCAATCCGTCTTTTAAGTATTCCGATTGGGTACCAAAGAAAACATCAGTACCGTGAGCAATACCGGATATTCTTACTAAGTCAGCAAACTTTTCTGGCTGTAAAGCTTGAATAATACCCATAGAAAATCTCGTGCCAAATTCCGGCAAGCCCAAAGTTCCTAACTCGACGTTCAAAGGGTTGCGTTTTAATTTAAGTACCTCGTTAGATCTAAATAGAGACAAAACGTCTTTATCGTTAAAAGGAATGTCGTAAATCGATTTACCAGAAAGCTCAGACATCATGTGAAGCGCCATCGGATCCACGTGGCCTAAAAGATCTAGTTTCAAAATAGTATCGTGCATTTGATTGTAATCAAACTGCGAAGTTATCCACTCCGAATTAGGATCATCGGAAGGATACTGAATCGGAGTAAAATCGTAAACCGACATTCCGCGAGGAATAACAATAATGCCACCAGGATGCTGAGAAGTGGTTCTTTTTACATCTAAACAGCCAGAGACAATATAATCCAATTCCGCACGCGAAATATCGTTAAAATGAACATTTAATTCCGGATAAAACGTTTCGAGAGTCTCAAAATACCCTTTGACGTAACCAAAGGTGTTGTTCTCTTGCGAACAAGAGGTGGTTCCAGCCTTGTAAACTTCGTTCCCAGATTCTTGCGTTAAGAAAACGCGGGTGTAATTGTGAGCGCGAGCTTGGTAATCGCGCGGAAAGTTCAAATCGATATCCGGAGTTTTCTCCGCGTGGAAACCGATGAAAGTAGCAAAAGGAATATTGTGACCATCGTGAACCATTTTAGTGTGGCAATCAGGACATTCTTTATCTGGCAAATCAAAACCGGATGTGCATCCAGAGTCACTTGGATCAACCCATATGAGCTTTTTGCATTTCGGGCAGCGATAGTGAGGAGGCAAAGGATTAACTTCGGTAATTCCCGCCATTGTCGCCACTAAAGAGGAACCGACAGAGCCGCGAGAACCGACTAGATAGCCGTCTTTGTTCGCCTGTCTTACTAACTTTGAAGCAATCCAATAAATAACTTCGTAATGGTTTGCAGAAATACCAGCCATTTCCGCATCTAAGCGGTTTTGAACAATCTCAGGCAAAGGATCTCCATACATCTGTTTAGCTGTTGTATACACCAAGTCTTTAAGCATCGTTTCGCAATTATCAATCTGCGGGGCAGATAAATATTTGTGAATCGGAAATATCTCGTTAGAAATCATATCTGCTATGAGATGAGTGTTATCAATAACGATCTCTTTGATGAGTTTTTCATCGTTTAAAAATGAAAATTCATCGAGCATTTCTTGAGTGGTTCTCATGTGCTGAGGGGGATTCTCAAAATACTTAAGCTTCTCCCTTTTATACGAAAACATCGGGTGGCGCACCCCACCTACACCTTTAGCGTAGACGTAAACATCGCGGTTAATTTTGTCTTTTGGATCTAAATAGTGACAATCCGATGTCGCTACCACAGGTTTATTCATCTCTTTAGCGATAGAAATAGTATCTCTAATAATCTTTTTCGCCGCATCTAAAGAAGAAAGCTCACCGATATTAACTAAATACGAGTAATTTTCCGGTGGTTGAACCTCAATGTAATCGTAAAACGACATGACATTTTTAATCTCGTCTTTAGAATCGTGACCTAAAGAATCGTAAACTTCTCCGTTATAACAGGCTGAACCAATTAAAAGATTCTCTCTTTTTGACGCTAAAAGAGACTTAGGTACACGAGGTATCTGGTGAATATATTGAATGTTTGAAATTGAAACTATTTCAAATAAGTCCCTTAATCCAGCCGGGTTTTTCACTAAGGCAACCGTGTGATTAGTACGCGGTGCTTGCAAGATAATTTCCCTTTTAAGCTCAGCGGCCTTATCTTTATCCTCAATCAATTCAAAAGGCTTATCGAGTTTAGAAAGAGGTAAGTCTAACTTAGAACCATTTTGTGATCCGTAAGTTGATAAAATGCTATCAAGCATTATTTCAAAGCAGGAGTTTAAAACTTCCGCATCGTAGACAGCTCTATGAGCAGAAACCGTATCGTAATCGACATTTAAGTGCTTGCAGATTGCTCCTAAAGCGTGAGAGCGCAGCTTAGGATACATAAACACTGAAAGAGGTAAGGTATCAATAAGAGGATTCTTTAATTGCGACATCCCATTGTTTTTCAAAGCTTCATTTATGAACCCGTAATCGAAAGTTCCGTTATGAGCCACTAAAGTCGAATCACCGATAAACTTAAGAATGATATTTAAAGCATCCTTAATAGATTTGCCGGATTTAACTTGCTCATCACTAATATGAGTCAGGTTTTTAATAACTGATGGTAAAGGCATATCTGGATTAATGAAAAAGTCGATATCGTCAATAACCGTGTTGTTTTTCATTTTGACTGCCCCAAATTCAATGATGCGGTCAGACTGAGCGGAAAGACCTGTCGTTTCAATATCGAAAACAACGTAAGTTTCATCGCGCAGATTCCTGTTATCAGATTTGTGAGTTATCTTAATTTCATCATCTACAACATAAAGTTCGCAACCGTAAATAGGCTTAACTGTTTTCCCTTTACAAGCGAACTGCATATTAGGAAAAGCTTGCACTCCACCGTGATCAGTAACCGCAATAGCGTCCCAACCCCACTTTTCCGCTCTCTTAACATAATCTTCAATGCTAGTTACCCCATCTAAAGTTGACATTTTCGTATGAAGGTGGAGCTCAATTCTCTTCTTTCCTTCGTAATTATCCATTCTTCCTTCTAGATTAGGAACAACTTCAACAAAATCAGGACGAATAACAACCTGCTTAGAATATTCATCATCAACAGGGCTACCCTTGACTCTGATGCGGTTACCAACTTTTAAAGAATCAATAAACTCCCTAGTAAATCTCTTCGATTCAAAAAGGTTGACGCAGATGGCGTAAGTATCATCAGCCATCTCAATAATACCGAGCTTCTTAGTCTTGTTTTTTATATCTCTAACTTCGTATTTAAAAATATCTCCCTCAACTTCTACGCGTTTAAGGCTTAAAGAAGAAGCGTCTTTAATACTTGCGTGAATGTAAGTTCGATCCAGCTCCATCTGCTGTTCGCGTTCTTTTTTATATAGCTCGTTAATCTCAGAATCCTTCTTAATTTTCTTTTCAAAATCAACTTCTATCTGTTCGGGATTAAGCTCTTGAATCTTCACTCTCCCTAACTGAACCTTGTAATTTAAAGAAGCAAAAGAAAGAATATCCACTAACCTTTGAGACTTATCTAAGAGATATTTCGCGCTCATCTGCATCGAATACTCAAAGGTAATCTCATTTTCGCTCACCATGAAGTTCTCTAAAGCTTTCTCTTTCTTCAAAGAAACGTAGTCTTTAATAAAATTGACAACTTCTTGCTTCTCTACTTTGTGCAAATAAGTAAATTTCAAAACAGTTTCAAAACCGTCTTCCTTCTTTTTAAACGCTTGAAGGACTTTCTCTAATTCATCGTAAACCTCAAAAGAAAGAAGATGAGGCAAACTGATTTCAGCTAAAAAAGTAAGCCCGGCATTAGTTGTTGTAGCCTTTCTAAAAAAAGCCTGATCAAACTCTTTAAAGACTCTTTCAGAAACACCCAAACTAGTTAAAAAACGGCTCATTAAACTGTCCATAAATTATCTCCAGTAATAATAATACCATTACTTACCAAGGTATAACCGGGTTAAAGATATCTTTAAAAATTAAAACTATCGCAAGACCAATGAGCAAGATCATGCCTATTAATGACATGATGCTTTTCACTTTTTTATAAACTTTTTCATACTTGTAAGCGAAAGCTTCATCCTTCTTCTTTAAAGCTAAAAGCTCATCATCAGAAAGCTTAACAGCGCGGTATTTAATAGAGCGGTAAACCTTTCTGCCAGTTTCAAATCCACCCTCAAATAAAGTAACGAGAATCTGCCACCCATCTAATCCCGGGAACGGCAAGAGGTTCATGATAGCTAAGTTAACAGAAATCAAAGCCCAAACGTTTAAAAATGAGGCTAAACCGAGTTCTGCTTGAGCAGAGGTAACTTGGAAAATAGAAATAAGACCACCGGTGTTTTGCCAACCTTGAGAAGTAAAGAGGCTTCTTACCCCATCAAATATTGCCGTGCATCCGTTGCACCAGCTATCCCATGCTAAGGAAAAAGACTCAGAGAATGAATATTTCACTTCGTTGTAATAAGCGGTGACACCGCAAGCTTCCCAAGAGTAGACTCCCGCGTCATCTTGAGGAACGGATTTTAAGATGACTTTAGAGGTCTTATCTTCTCCATCTCTAAGATAATGAATATCAAAAGTGCAGGTATCAGCTCCAGATAGAGGGGAAATAGTGACTAATTCTCCATTAACGATATCAGCATGTTGGAAAACGTAAGTCAAAGCCGTCTTGTATTCTTCCAAACTAGATACGGAAGAGTAGTTGTAAACTTCAATATCGTATGAGAAATTGGTAACTATTCCATTTAACGAATACGAGGTATCGATAGAATAAATATCATCGCCAGACTCTAAACCAGCCTGTTCAAACTTTCCTCCTTCAACAACTTGAATACGAGGAGAAGATATATCTTGTTGGATCTGGGTACAACCAGCAAAAGAAATAAAATACAGGATGTAACCTAAAACGAAATTCATGAAAACACCCGCAGCCATAACGATAATTTGCTGATAGCGGGGTCTTCCTTCAAGAGTTCTTTCTTTTGGTACTTTAATGGCTTCTTGAGCCGCGTCGAGTTCATCATCCATATCCTCGCCGGCCATTGCCACATATCCACCAATAGGTAAACAGCGGACCGAAAACTGAGTCTCTTGGTTCTTTTCCTTTTTCGGTTTTCTTTTATATATGGCTGGTCCCATACCGATAGAAAATTCATAGCAATATACTTTAAAGAGCTTCGCCGCGCTTAAATGCCCCAATTCATGAATGACAATAAGGGCAGACAAAGAGACTAAAAACACGACGAGATTTAAGATAAACGACCAAAATCCACTCATATTTTCTCCTTCCCAGCAGATACTTGTTAAGTGTATCACACTTCCTGAAGCAATGCTTGAACTTTTGCTTTAGAGATTTCTCGGGCTTTCTTATCTATTTCTAAAAGTTCTGCATAAGAGGTGCAATTTTCAAATTGAGACAAAGACATTAATTCCTTCATTAAAGATAAATAGGTCTTAAACGAAATGGTTTTATTAACAAAATAAGAAATTAAAGTTTCATCAACAGCATTGAAAAAGCAAATGCTTCCATCCCCTTTTTTAAAAGCTTCTAAAGCCAGGCTAAAAAGAGGGTATCTATTGTGATCAAACTTGCGGAAATGAAGATTTAAAAGCGAGTCTAAAGAAAAAGGTATTCCGATATCTTCTCTTTTAAAATTGTTCAAAGCGTAAGAAATAGGTATACGCATATCGTTTACTCCAGCTTCTAAAACCAAAGAACCATCTTTAGTAATAGCTCCAGCGTGAAAAAGCGATTCATCGTTAATCACAACCTTAATTTTTTCTAAAGGGTAATTAAAAATATAACTGGCTTCAATCACTTCAAAAGCTTTGTTAATCATCGTTGCGGAATCAACGGTGATTCTTTTCCCCATTTTCCAAGATGGGTGGTGCAAAACCTTTTCAAGGCTGGCGTTTTCAACTTCTTTTAAGGGCAGATCTCTCAAAGATCCACCGGAAGCAGTAATTAAAAGAGAATCTATTTCTTCTCTTTTTAAACTTCTCACACATTTAGCTAAAGCAGAATGTTCAGAATCAATTGGATAAATGATTCCTTTGTTATCTTTCAAAGCTTTTTCAATCAGCCTTCCTCCAATGACCAAAGATTCCTTGTTAGCAAGCATCAATCTCTTTTTAAGCTGCAAAGATACTAAAGATGGCAGAAGACCAGCAAAGCCAACTAAAGCGTTAATTACTCCATCGCAATCGGAGTTTTTAATTACATCAAGTGAACAATTAACACCAGAAAACACTTGGATATCGCTGTGTTTCAACTTAAACGCTTCCGCTTTAGCTTCAGTAGCAATTCCAACCTGTTTCAAGTTGGGAAATTCTAAAAGAATCCTATCTAAAACATCGATATTACTAGAAAGAGAGACTCCGATTAAATCAAACTTATTCTTAAATTTCTTTATAACGTCAATCGATTGCAGGCCAATAGATCCACTGACCCCTAACAAAACAATTTTTTCCATTAATAGAGTTTCCAAGCACTAGAAATAGCCAAAATTAAAACCGCAACAAAAATAACCGCAAAAGAAAGCGAATCGATGCGATCTAAAATCCCCCCGTGACCAGGGATAAGATTCGAAAAGTCTTTGATTCCAAAATTCCTTTTAACTAAGGAGAACAAAAGATCTCCGATAACTGCCGCAAGCGGCATTAACAAAGAGAAAACAATTATCCAATAAACGTGAGGAACATCTAAGGTTCCGCGAAGAATCGGATATGAGCACTTAGATAAGATAAAGGCAAATAAGAAAGAGAAAACAAAGGAAAAAACAACTCCACCAGCAAAGCCTTCCCAAGTCTTGTGCGGAGATATATGAGGACACATATGGTGCTTGCCAAAAAGCATACCGACAAAATAAGCTCCGATATCATTTACGCATACGGCTATAACTATATATAAAAGCAACAAGGATGAGCGCAACCCTTCTTCCCCGTAATATTTTCCCGTATTAGGTAAATATCTCACGTAATATAAAGAAGCCATTGCTAAACCGATATACAGACAAAAAACATATAAGAAAGTTGCTTTAGTTAAGGTAAATTCTTGGTGAATCAAAACCAAAATGAAAAAAGCAATGAAGAAAATAAAAAGAAGCAACGGGGAAAGATAGAGAGAAAACACCCTGATAACTCCAGTTGTTTTAATACTTGATATCGTGTCTTCTTTAATGAAAATTGGTAGAATTGACAAACAGTAAACAAAAGCCAGAGCCACTAGCAAAGTAGAGATTTTAAAGTTTTCTTTGCAAGTAGTGTGCACTATCTCGTAAGTTGCTAAACCTCCAGCAACAATGATTAAAGCGAAATAAAACCAGCTTCCAAACGAAACGCAAGGTACGCAGATAAGAAGCATAACTAAAGATGAAATAATTCTCACTAACATTGAGTGACGAGAAGAAGATGTCAATCTATTCATTTTTTAATCCTCCGTAGCGGCGGGATCTAGATTGATATTCTACCAAGCATCTTTCTAAATCCTTTTTAGAAAAAGACGGCCAATATTCGTCGCAAAATTCTAATTCAGCATAAGCTATTTCATACAGTAAACAATTGGAAATTCTCTCTTCTCCAGATGTGCGAATCAACAAATCGACATCTGGTAAAGACGAATCAAACTTGTTTTGAAGGTATTCTTCATTTAAAAAGTCTAGATTAGTGTCACCGTTTTTGCTTCTTTCTAAATAATCTAGACAAGCGGACTTACAGACGCGAATAAACTCTTTGCGTCCTCCGTAATTAAACAGAACATTAAAAATGTGCTCGGTGTTGTTTTTGGTTCTTTCTGTGGCGGAATTAAAGACCTCAATAATCTCACTAGGAATACGCGGATCATCTAATTCCCCATTGATAATAATTTTCACACCTTCTTTTATGAAAGATTCAATTTCATCTTCAAAGAAGGTTTTTAACAAGCGAAAAAGATAAGAAATTTCACTTTCTGGACGCTTCCAATTTTCCGTAGAAAAGCAAAAGAGTGAGACAACTTTAATCCCGTACGTATTAAAGCATTCTCTGACAATAGGAGAGATGTTTTTTACTCCGGCTCGATGCCCTAAAGAGCGGGAAAGGAGGCGTTTTTTCGCCCACCTTCCGTTCCCGTCCATAATAAAAGCAATGTGATCTAGTTTTTTTTCAAGCGTAAATTTCTTATCGGCCATGATACTAAAGAGTTGTCAATTCTTTTTCTTTTTTGGCGAAAATATCGTCAATTTCCTTATTGAACTTATCCGTAAC
>JADING010000025.1 GCA_017694135.1 Candidatus Scatoplasma merdavium | reverse complement strand
AGCCGTGCAGAAGAAGGTTAATTTCCTCTCGTCTTCGGATAAAACAATTGTCGGGAAACTCGATATGGTTATTTTGAATATTTCGAAGGCTTTGAGCAAGCTGCCTTTAAATTACCACGGTGACTATTCGGAAATTGATGAGATTAATCGCGCTAGCGACACTTTGAATTTTTATCGCGCTGGTTTTGTTAATTCTAACTCTTTGACTATGCCTTTCAAGCGCACTCGCAGCTTTGAAAGTGAACCTATGATGCTAGATGATGAGATTTTCTCTGACGATCAAGATTTGGTGGACTTTATTGAGAAAGAGACAAACGCTTATTCTCAAGCAGCTATTGAAGAGTTTATGATGAAGCACTTTGCGGATAAAAAGACGATTACAAGCGAAGATATTCACTTAGAGAAGCTCGACGATTTGATTTTGCTTATTTTGGCGACGGTCAATGGGCAGTTTGGAAAAACTTTTTACAAGATTGATTACATTGATAACAGCCTGTTAAATGGGGAATATGAGATTCCTAAATACAGGTTTACTAAGAAAGGAAAATAAGATGTTTGAAGAGAATTACGAGAAGCTCTCGCGTTCGGAACAACGCCAGTTTCAAGAGTGTGTCAATTACATTTTGTACCATTGTTTTGTGGTCAGAAGAATTTACGATCGCAATACGAAGAACTTTATGATTAACCCTTATTACAATTTCATTTCAACCCATTTCGATGTCATTAACGATTATTTAGATTATGCGGGAATTGAAATTGTCAAAGACAATGACAACGGGGTTATTTACACTAATTCGGTATTGGAAGTTAACCGCATTCGCTTAGACGGTGTTACTACTATCATGGTCTACGCTCTTCGATCTTATTTTGAAAAGGCTTTGACTAACGAGCCGACGATGACGCAGGTTTATATCGATTCTATCAATCTGAAGAATTACCTTAATGAAACTTCTTTGTCGACGGCTTCGCGTCGCATTTCTAGCGAGACTATTAAAGCTTCTTTGCGCACTTTGGTTAATTACAACGTCTTATGCTTGGCAAACGGTTCTCTTTCTGAAGGGAGTTACGGGTTGTATATTCTCCCTTCAATCAGATACGTCATCTCCGACGCTAAGCTCAACGCCCTTTGCCGGTTTTATAACGATTTAAATGGAGAAGAAGAAAATGAAGAGTATTAAAAAGCTGCGCTTAATCAACTGGCACTATTTTGGAAACGAGACTTGCGATATTGAAAACATCACTTTTTTGACTGGTGCTAACGCCTCCGGTAAGTCTACGGTTATTGACGCGATGCAGATAGTCTTATTAGGTGATACTTCCGGGAGAAACTTTAACAAGGCGGCTAACGATCGCCCGGGCAGAACTTTAAAAGGTTACTTGCGCGGAGAAATGGGTGAGACCGCTGAAGGCAAGATAACTTGTCTGCGCCCTTCGCGTTTTTCTTCTTATATCGCGCTAGAGTTTTACGATGACAGAAAGAACGAGAGTTTTACTCTCGGTATTGTTTTTGATTGCTATGACGATGATAGGGAAGAACACGAGTTCTTTTATTTGAAAGGCGGATTCCCTGAAAACAATTTTGCTTCGGATCCTAACGAGAGAAACGTTCACCCTCTTTCTTATAAAGAACTAAGCGAATATTTCGCTCAGCATTACGATAAATCCGATTACAAGTTTTACGATACTAACATCGCTTATCAGAAAGACTTGAAACACTATTTGGGCGATCTTCCGGATAAGTATTTCACCCTTTTAAAAAGATCGGTGTCTTTCTCGCCGATTAAAGATATCTCTTCTTTTATTACGGAATATGTCTGCGATATCGATTACAACATCGATATATCTTCGATGCAGCAAAACATTCAGCAGTACAAGCTTCTCGGTTTAGAAGCTGAGAAAATCAAAAAGAAGATCGAAGAGTTGCAAGCTATTCATGAAGCTTTTGATGAGTTTAAAAACAACGGAGTTAATCTCCGCCTTTCTGATTACATCTTAGATCGTTTGAATTACGAGAAAAGCTTAAATGAACTCAATGAGTATAGAGGAAAGCTAGATAATAACAACCGCCGTTTGCAGATGATTAAAGAAGAGATTGCTTTAAAAGAGTCTCAGAGTGAAGAACTGCGAACTTCCCGCGAACAATTCTTGGCTAAGAAGGTTTCTTCTGAAGGGTATTCGTTAGCCAGTGAATTGATGAAAAGAAAACAGGATATGGTTGAAAAAGTTGCGACTTTGACTTCCAATTACGATTCTATCCTCACTTCTTTGCGCAATTACCTTCGCGAGTACGATAACGCTTTAACTTCGATTAATTCTGCGCTTTTAAATTTGGATAACGATATTCTTTCTGAAGATGAGAAACTCGATGTTGAAAAGTTCCGCGAATGCGCGGATGAGTTCAGCGAAACCGGCAGGCAACTAGTAGATGCGATCCAAAGAAAAGACGTTTCTAATAAGCTTATTGACGCGTTTCAAAACGATATGCAGGCTTTGGTTAATTCCGCTCGTATTCTCGTTACTAGCTTCGAAGAAGCCGTGGAAGAATACAGCGATGAACAAGAAGAACTAACACGCCAACTCTCGCAAATTTCTATCGGTCAAAAGCCTTTCCCGATGTCGTATTTGCAAATTAAAAACGCTTTGCAAGACCGCTTGAGAGAACATCATCCTAAAGCGGTGGTTTACTCTTTCTGCGACATGATTGATATCACTGAAGACAGGTGGGTAAACGCTATCGAAGCCGATATCTACCGTCAGAAGTTCAACTTCTTTGTCGATGATGATTATTACGAAGAAGCGGCGAGATATTTGAAAGATATTTCGAAAGAATACAACAATTACAGTTTCTCAGTTATCGATTCTGAACGTTTGGTTGAAGCTGATTTCAAGGCTCAGAAAGATTCGGTGGCGGAAATTGTCGTTTCCGATGACGCTGGCGCTAAGGCATACGCGAACTTTTTGCTCGGTAGAGTCAAGCGCTGCGAAACTTTCCGCGAGGCTAGATACTCTGGAAACGGTTTGCTTCCTGATGGTAGCGGATACCGTAATTTCGGTTCGTTCCAGTATCCGAAAAAACGCTGGGAGTACACTTTTATTGGAACTAAGGTTGATGAAACTTCGGCTTTTGAAAAGAAGCAAGGGGCGGATTTAATTTCTAAAAAGATCGAAACTTATTCAGATTTGCTTTCTTATTTCCGCGTCTTAGTCGGACTGGATATCCTTAATTCCGGTGAAGCTAACATGTTTAAAGCCGATGTTGATGCCTATAAAGAAATTGAAACTCTCAATGAAAACATCGATTCTTTAGACGCTCAAATTAGAGAAGGCTCTTCCGGTGTCGTGGCGGCTTTAGACCAAAAGATACAAGAATTTGATGCTGATATTCAGTCGCTTTCTGAAGAGAAAGAGGAACTTATTAAAGAGCAGGGTGCTTTAGAACAACTCAACCGCGGTTTGGTCGACAACCAGATTCCATTAAAAGAGAGTCAGGTTAACACTTACCGCGAAAGGTTGCACGGATACGATGTTGGTATCGTTCAAGAAAAGTACGGTCCTTACTATGAAAAGCTCGTGAGCGATTACGGGTTTGATCGCGCTTATTCTGAATCGCGAAACATCTACGTTCAGGTTCAAAACAAGATTAAGAGATCGAAAGAGAAGCTTTTTGATCTGCGTTCTAGGTACGTAGCGACTTATCATCTTTCTTATCCGACGATGAATGAAAACTCTAACGATGAATACGAAAAGGAACTTGAGAATCTCTCGACAGTAATGCTTCCTAAGTACTTAGATGACATTAAGAATTCTCACGATAAGGCTGTCAAGCAGTTTAAAGATGATTTTATCTACAAACTGCGTTCATCTTTTAAAACTATTTCTGATCAGCTCGATGAGTTGAACTTAGCTCTTTCTAACGTTAAATTCGGCCGCGATTCTTACCGTTTTGAAGTTCGTCCTAACAAAGATTACATCCAGTATTACAACATGATTATGGATGATCTCCTTTTGCAAGTTGGCGATGCGGAAGACGTCTTCTTAGAAAAGTATTCAGAGACTATGAATGAGC
>JADING010000024.1 GCA_017694135.1 Candidatus Scatoplasma merdavium | reverse complement strand
CCCGCTATTAACATTAACGAAGTGAGGATTTCTCAAGTCGGTGATGTTCTTCACGTTATGGAAACTCACGGTGTTATCGATTTCTTTTTCCCTGTAAGTGTCGACTAAAAATGAAAGGAAAATTTTAAAATGAAAACTTCAAAAAACTTATTGGTCTTAAGTTTACTTATGACTGCCGGCCTTGTCGCTTGTGATACGTCTACTTCTAGTTCAGCGGGTTCTTCGTCAACTGGTAGCAGTGAAACATCTCAATCTAGTGAAAGTTCTTCTGTTAGCTCTTCTACAGATTCTCAAGGTGGAGATAGCGAATCTTCTTCAAGCTCTAGTTTGACTCCTGTCGAAGAAGAATACGTCATTAGAATCACTTCTCAAACTGGCGTTAGTTTAGTCGCTAATAAAACTAAAGCTAAGGCTGGAGAAACTGTTACTATTACTGCTGAAGTTGATGCGGGATTCACTCTTTTAGGTGTCACTTACAACGGGAAAGCTGCTAACAAAGTCAACGATACAACTTACACCTTTGAAATGCCTTCGCAGTCAGTTATCGTTCAGGCTAAATTATCTGTTTCTGGCGATGTTACTATCCAAGGTGACTTCACTGCGGTATTTGTCAAAGATGAGGCTACTGGTATCTATTCGGCTAAAGGTGTTACCGCTGAAGGAGATGGTAATTTCTCTGTTATCATTGCGAAAGATGGAGTTCAAACCACTTTGTATCAGTGGGATATCGATAGAACCAAGTGCTTTGGTAACTTAGATATCACTCGCGGTGATTACACCGGCTGCATTAGCGATGGCGGCACTTACGATTTTTATTACGATCCTTCTTCGCCGCGCCCTTTGTACATTCAAAGAACCAAGGTTAATGTCTTACCTAATTCTGTCGATAGTTTGCACAACTTGTTCTATGGCCGCGTTCAGTCTTCAGCGGGGAACTTCGCTCCGGGTTTAACTGGTGTTGAATACTCCAATTCGGAAGAGCAGATTAAAACCTCTTTCCAAGTATCGGCAGATAAGAAGACTTCCTTGCTTAAAGTCACCGATTTATTCGGAGTTGAAAAGGGCGTAGTTTACAAGTCTTTAGATGAGGAAAACGGAATCTTCTCTTGGGTTGATACTACTGTTACTTTCGAAGGCCAAAACGGACGTGCTGGTAAATATAAGTTATCTGAAACCAATGAATTGACTGGTTCAGAAATCGATAACCAAGAGTGGAATAATGATTCTCAATATATCAATCCTTTGGTAGCTCCGTTTGAAGTTACTAACACCGGGTATGATATGTATAATGTCGAATTCGATTTTATGGATGCTTACCGCGTCGGTATGACTGTCGAAGACTTTGTTAAGTCATCTTCGGTTGAGATTTCTTCTACTGCTAAGTCTGACGGTGGGTTTACTACTACTATTAAATCCGCTCGCACTTACGATTCTACCGGTTCTACTGATGGCGCTATCTCCAAGGTTCAAGAACACACTGAATTTAGAGTGACTTTAGAGTTCACTTCGACTGGTGCTCTTACAAAGGTCGATTATTTGAAAAAGAGTTTCGATGATAATAAATACGATTTTGCTGCTGATAAGTTTATCACTGGTACCGCTGATGAAAACTTTGCAACTAGCGGAACAATTGCTAAAGATTTAGATATTTCTTACACTTACAATGCACCAGTAAGCACTATTGATTACGATACTTCAGCTTACTTTGTCACTTCTATTGATTCAGTTACTATTAACAATCCGGACGCTGAAGGAGCTAGCGGAACTAACACTTTGAATTGCGGTGATGTCTTGACTGAATCTGAATATACTGAAATTCAAGTTTCTCCTTCTACCGCTTTAGACAAGTGGCAATACGATGTTGTTTCTAGCGAGGATACAGATGTTGTTAGATGGAATGATTCTTACAACAGATTCGAAGCGATCAACGAAGGTGATGTTACTGTTAGAGTCTCTAACCTTTCCGATCAGAAAGCCTATAAAGACGTTGACATTCACGTTGTTTACAACATTGCAGTCCACTCTTATTACATTATGAAATACTCTTACAACGGCGTTGATTTTGATGTCGATACCGCTACTTCAGCAACCGTTTACGCCGGAGGAGTATATCGCTTCGGTTTGCGCGCTTCGGCTTATGGCTATGGTACCGTGGCTTTACCTCCTGATACCAAAGTTACTTTCGAAGGTGAAAGTTACGGCTTAGAGACATACATCGATACTGTTGACAGCCGTATTGATTTTGACACTACCAAGGTAAGTATCAGTGAAGAAGTTACTGTTGATTTTACTATTTCTACTGATGCTCATGCTGATGGCGATCAAGGAAGCACGGAGTTTAGCTTAACTATTCGTCCTTCTCAAGGTGCCACTATTGAAAACTTAAAAGGCAACTGGAAGAACACAGAAAAGAACGCCACAATCAATATTGCTGAAGATCTTATTGAGGTGGATGGAGTAAGTGTTAACCACGGTACTATTAGTGTCGCTGGTCAAACTTACAATTTCTGCTTCTTAGTCGATGCGGCAACTGGTCGCTTCTCGAAAGCTCATATCATCGATGGAAACAAAGAGATTCTCGATAGTTACTACCTTTTATTAACTTACGATAGCGAGCTTGGATTAGGCGTCAATTTGTCTTCTTCGGAATGGGCTGGTTTAGATGAAGTTTCTACTAGTTACATCCTCGGTGATGAATCTGGCGATGAAGATTTCCCTGAATACACTTACGAGTATTTTACTAAGGCTTAATAGATATGAATAAAAAAATTAAATTAGCATCGTTGCTGTTGCTCCCGACTATCTTAGTCGGGTGCGACACGGCGACTTCTAGCGGTTCTGCTTCTTATGAATCTTCTTCGAGTTCGAGTTCTTCATCTCAGGTTGAAATGGCTCCGTTTACTTCTTTAAAAGATGCGTTTACTTATTTGTCTAATCCGAATTCATCTTATTCGTTAAATATCGGTAAAAACATGCTTTCTAGCGCGGAGACTAGAGTTTATACTCCTTCTTACATGTATTCTTACTTGTATCACAGCGGAGCTTACGTTTCTTCTGGATATGTGAAGACTGAGCAAGGCGTTTCGTCTTATTCTTTCACGGAAGAAGGGGAAGTAAGAACTTCGGAAGCTTTGAAAGAAGATGGAGTAACAATTACCTCTCTTTATGACAATTCTTATGTCAATTCTTTGGTTGGTTTAGATTTGTCTTTGGTTCCCGATGGGAAAGAGGCGACAACCTCAAAGAGAAACCTCTCTTTGAGAATCTTAGAATATTCCGGTTTAAATGAATCGGCTTATTTACTAACTGGTCCAATTACTTACAGCTTAGAAGACAGCGGTTCGTTAGTCATTAGCTTTGTTACTACTAATGAAACTGGTGATGTCAATTACACCTTGACTTTCTCTAATTACGGAAAAGCTAGCAATCCAACTTTAGATAGCTATGTCGAAAACGGAGCCCAGAGTTATATTCCGCCGGAAGAATTAGTAGCGGTAAGAAGCTTGTTTGAAAAAGATAATTACACTAGATTTGTTCGCGATGATGCTTCTCAAATTGTTTTATCTGAGTATTTTAACAAGGATTATTACTTTTTGACTTGCACGGATTCATACGCTTTAGAAAATGGTTTGACAACCTACAATACCGGATATGTCTACTTAAGCAAAGAAGAGCCGATGAATGTTAACGGTCAGCTTTTGCTGTTTGATGATATCTATTACTGCCATTATTACAACGGTGAGTTTCAGATTGTTACCCGTGAGAATCCTTCTCGACCTGGTTACGCTCAAGGAGGTTTTGTTACGGTGGAAAACGATGTTTCCTACTGCATGAATTATCCGAAGAACTTGTTGCTTTTCTCTAATTTAGACAAGTTGGTTTATGAGGATGGAGTATATAAAACCGATGATTACGATATCGGTTTAGACTTCATTAACAATTTCGGTATCGGAGTTCCAGAAGGCATCACTGCGGCGTGGACGACTTTGGATATGAAAATTACCGGGGACGTTTCTTCGCCAGCTGGTTTGCAGATTGACTTTATCTTCAATATGTACAACTATACGACTGGTGAAGAGTTTGAGCCTTTAGTCTTCAGCTTTGGTGATTTTGGTACAACGGAGTTTGGGCCGATTGAAAACTTTATGACTACATACGGCTTTAAAAATTAGTTAAATTTATCTCCTTGGTTAAAAACAAGGAGATTTTTTGAAGATGGAAAGGAGGTGTGGTAAGATAAGCGGGCTATGAAAAGCATATTTAAGTCTATTGTTATCGCTAGTTTGTTTGTATCTTTGACTTCGTGTGAGTCTCTTTCTTCTTCTTCGCAACCTGAGAAGGACTTTTTGACTTACACTTTAGGCATTCAACCCATCTCCTTCGCTTCGAATCAGAGAGTCAAACTCGTCGATGAAAGCAACAATCCTCTTCACGAGACAGTCAATCCTTTCAATACGAATATTTCCATTACTTATTACGTGGATAAAGACACTAATACTATGAGAAAGGCCGACACTGAATTTCAAAATGCGGCGAATGAGTTTTTCCAAATTCAGAACGCGTATTACGATCGTCATCACTATTATTCAATCGATGGGGAGTTTGTTAATAATTTAAGGTGCGTCAATGATTCTTACGGTAAGGATCAAGACTTGTTGATTCCTTCTGATTTATATGAGGCACTTAAATCAACGGTGGAATTTGGAATTGTTTCGGAAGGGAAGTTTTCCTTGGGTATTGGTAATCTTTCAATGCTTTGGGATAGCTATATTTCCGCTTCAGCCGATTATGATTCTGTTAGAGAGTTTGCTGATATTATCGCCAGCGAAAAGCGCGCGGTGTTTTACGATGTTAGCGAAGAGGAGTTGGAGTTAGCTTTAAACACTACTCCGAGCGTAAAAGAGATTCAAGACAGTTTGAAATTTAACGATGATGGGACGATAAGATTCTCTTCGATTAAAAGAATCGATGATTACGTTTCATCTCATTCTGAACTGATTAAAAAATATCAAAATTCCGGAAGGGATTATTCTAAGCCTTCTTTGACTCTTTCTGCTTACGCTAAAGGGTTAGCAACTGAGAAGTTTAAAGATGAGTATTCTTCGCGGATGCTTCTGATTAATTCTGGAGCCTCTTCTATTTCTTGCAATATTGGTAAACCTGATTCTACTTCTTGGAATATATCTATAGCTTCACCTTATTACAACGAAGCTTTAAGAGTAGGTGGGTTTATATCTGAGAGCTATTTAAATAGCTTAAATAGCGCGGATATCGGCTTTGAGATTAACGGAACTTTTAACCTTTCAACATCAGGGTATTACAACAACTACTATTACACATCCGATGGTAGAAAGTTGCGCCATCACATTATTGATCCTAATACCGGTTATTCTCACTCGTATTTTGCTGCGACTTCCGTATTTATGGACTCTTCCGGCTTGGCGGATATGTATACTACAGCGTTAATGAATTGCGATTCAATTACTGAAGCAGAGGAGTTGCTTACTAAGTTAAACGAGCATTATTCTGAAGATGCGGTAGCTTTTTATCAAGTGAATGAAAAAGAAGGGGAAGAAATAAGTACGGTCTGTTACATTGATTCTTCTTTAGAGAACATGTTTTATTACTTGCATGACAAGTATCCTTCTAATCCGATGTATCAGAATCCAAGCGTCACTTCTATCGAGGTTTTATGATTAAGTTAATAGCGTCTGATTTAGATGGTACCTTGTTTTATCCCAAGAGAAGATTAACGCTTTTAACACGGAAAAATACCAAGTTTTTACAGGATTTTCACGCGGCTGGAGGTAAGGTTTGCCTAGTTACTGGACGCGAGAGAAGAATGTCGATGAAGGTGCAGAAAAAACTCGGCTTTGACGTTTCTGTCTGCGGGTGTAACGGGGCGTTTATTTATGAACATGGGAAGTTTGTTAAATCTCATCCGATTCCGAAAGAAGATTTAATTGATGTCTATATGTATATAAAAAACAACTACGGCGTTATTGGTTTTCTCGTTTTTGACGAAGGAGACGAAATTAAGATTGCGGTAGCTAACAAGGCATCTATCGTTCCTTATCTCGGTATTTTTATTAAT
>JADING010000023.1 GCA_017694135.1 Candidatus Scatoplasma merdavium | reverse complement strand
ATTATCAAATACGATAGATAAGCGATTAAAACGCCCGTTATTGCTCCGGAAACGATTAAGATTGGTAAATAGGTGAATAAGTAAATTGAGCTTCCATCATTAGTCCAATATAGAAGAATCGCGCAGCAAATTTGCCCAATGCCGTGGAAAATAGCTGAGGCGACGCTAAGCGAGAAGATTGATAATTTTTTAATGTAGCTTAAGCCAATAACCACTAACGATGATAATAAGAAGCCTGATAATGATAAAAAGAAAGCATATGAAACAACGCCGGTAAACATTACCGCCATCAATAGGACTCTTAATAACCCAATAGCAAAATAATCTCTTCTACCGTAGTAATAAAGAATTATTAAATTCATCGTATTAGCTAAACCGAGTTTTACACCGGGTACCGGAACAATCATCGGTAAGAGATTTTCTGCGTAATTAAGCAATACAGCTAAAGCGAGGAACATCGCGAGGGTGGCCAATCTTTTAACACTTGATGATTTCATACAGGTATCTCCGGATTTTCGCTTATAGCAGCGGAATGGATTATCACCATCACATAGTTAGGTGCGCAGGTTAAAGGGATATTTGGCCGAGAAATTGTTCCTTGAGCTGAGCAGATATGGTTAGGTGAAGTTTCTTTGACAATAGTGATGCCTCCGTTATCAATTTCAATTATTAAATCTTCAATCAATAAAGAGCAGTCGGCAAATTTATATTCGGTTTTATACTCATCATCATATTCTGAGGTGATTTCGCCTTTGAAGAGAATGATATAGCGAGGATCATTAACGCTTTCATCGCGGAGAGGTAAACTGATAAGTTCATCGCCGTTATAGTAAACAGATACCAAAGATCCCTCTTCAACTGGCATAAAAAAGATAAAAACTGACAAAAAAATGCCGATGAGCAATGTCAGCAAGGTCACAATAATATCTAATTTGCCCCATTTGAGGCTAAAATGTACTTCTCTTTTGGCTTTTTCCATTGTTTCTCTTCTTTATTTTAAAGTTTTTGCTGCATCTTGCAATTATTTAATTGTTAATGCTTCTTATTTTTTGAATTTCGCGATTATTTTTTTACTTTGCTTTTAAAATTTTTAAAAACTTAGAAAAAAGTGAGAAAGAAAAAATAACCTATGAAACGCGGATAGCCGTTGTCATTTATACGCGTATGCGCGTGTTTAATATATTATCGTCAAAGAAAAAAATATTTTTTAAAAAAAGTAGTTGCATTAAAGTGTCTGATAGGGTATAGTTACGAAGGTTGACGATTTTTTTGTCACCACATTGAAGTGTAAGATTGCTAAACGCCGTTGTCCGTTGTCACGGTACAAGGAAAGTAGGTCACTTACATGGAGTGGAAAAGTCTAGCCAGATTTAGACAGGAGGAAACAACATGGCAAGTAAAAAAATCAGAATTCGCTTAAAAGCCTATGATTATCGCATCCTCGACGTTTCAGTTGAGAAGATTATCGCAGCAGCGAAGAATTCTGGAGCGTCAGTCGTAGGACCTATCCCTCTTCCAACAGAGAAACAAGTCTATACGATTTTAAGAGCTGTTCACAAATACAAAGACGCTCGTGAACAATTCGAAATTAGAACACACAAGAGATTAATCGAAATTATTAATCCAAACAAACAAACAATCGATATTCTTTCACACCTCGATTTACCTAGCGGAGTGAATATCGATCTCAAGATTTAATGAAAGGAGCAAGATACACATGAAATCAATCGTCGGAAGAAAAATGGGTATGACTCAAGTCTTCGCTCAAGATGGCACAATGTATCCTGTCACCGTCATCGAAGTCTTACCTAACACCATCCTTCAAGTTAAAACTGAAGAAAAAGATGGCTACAATGCTGTCAAGGTCGGATATGAAGACAAGAAAGAAAAGAGATGCACAAAGGTTGAGTTAGGCCAATTCAAAGCAGCTCAATGCTCACCTAAGTATGTCCTTAAAGAATTAGTCAACGATGAAGCTACTTATGCTGTCGGTGATGAAATCAAACTCGACATCTTCAAAGCTGGTGACGTCGTTGATGTTATCGGAACAAGCAAAGGCCGCGGTTTCTTAGGTGCAATTCAAAGATATGGTTATCATATCGGACCTAAGGGTCACGGATCTGGTTACCACAGAGGATCAGGTTCCTTCGCTACTAATGGTAGAACTAACAACAGAGTTCACCCAGGTAAGAAGTCAGCTGGTCACGAAGGTAACGAAAGAGTTACAATTCAAAATTTAACTGTCGTCGCAGTCAAACCTGAATTAAATGCAATTTTAGTTAAAGGTGCTGTCCCAGGACCAAAGAAATCAATCGTTGTTCTCAAGACTGCTGCGAAGGGTTACGAAGTTAAACCTGAAGTTAAAGAGTTAGTAGACTACAGCGCTCCTAAAGCTGAATAGTACTTGGAAAGGAGAAAGAATATGGCAAAAAGAATTAGCATGAAAGTTTTTGATCAGACTGGTGCTGAACAAGAAAAGAAAATCACTTTAAATGGCGATGTCTTCGGTGTTGAATCACATGCACAAGTTATGTTTGATGCCGTCCAAGTCTATCAAGCTAACATGAGACAAGCTACTGCCAAAACCAAAGTTAGATCTGAGGTCTCTGGTGGTGGTAAGAAACCATGGCGTCAAAAAGGAACCGGAAGAGCAAGAGCTGGTTCATCACGTTCACCTATCTGGGTTGGCGGCGGAACCGTCTTTGGACCAGATGGTAGACAAAACTACAAATTATCAATGAATAAGAAATCACATGCTTTGGCTTTAAAGTCAGCATTAAGTGATAAAGTTGAATCCAAGAACGTTATCG
>JADING010000022.1 GCA_017694135.1 Candidatus Scatoplasma merdavium | reverse complement strand
ATTAAGGCCATTGGTCATTCTAAGTACAACGACAAGATACAGCTTATTCTCTGTGGGCAAGGGCCGAACAGAAGAAAAATTGAAAAACTCGCACGAAAATACCTAAAAAATCCTTTGATGTGCAAGTTCGTTTCTAAAGAGGAACTAAGAAACATCATCAATTATTCCGATATTTATATTCATGCCTCAGATGCTGAATCGGAAGCTATTGCCTGCATTGAAGCCTTTTCTTGCGGTTTGGTACCTATTATTTCCGATTCTCCTATTTCTGCTACTAATCAATTTGCTTTAGATAAGCATCTGCTTTTCCGCCATGGAAAGTACAACGATTTAAAAGACAAAATTGAATACTTAATAGAGCACCCTGACTTTAAAGAAGAAATGTCTAAAAAGTATTTGGAATACTCGAAAGAATTTCGCTTAGACGCTCAAGTTAAGAAGCTTTTGAAAGTTTTTGAACTAGCTATTGAAGAGCATAAAAACAAGCAGGATTTGCCATCAACCATAACTTCAGAGAAGGATTTAAAGAGGATGCAAAAACTCGAATATAAGCTAGAAAAAGCCTTTGATGGTAAATTTGATCTCGATAGTTTAATTTCAACAGACGAAATTGAAGATAAAGAATAGTTTAAAGCAAGGCGTTAGGATCTTCTAAGATGCGATCTTGTGCTTGAATGATGCCTCTTATTGTAGATTCTAATGGATAAGCGGAAATGTGAATCGGTACTGAAAGTTTCTTTTGGAAGTATTCGCGTGTTCCGTTTATTAAACAACCACCACCGGTGATAGTTATACCTGAGTGGATTATATCGGAAGAAATTTCAGCAGGAGAAAGTTCCATAACGTCGATAGCAAGATTGACAATATCTTTATATATATCTGTTATAACAGTATTGATTTCTGCGGTTGAAATAATAATTGAGCGCGGTAAGAAAGTCTGGAGATCTTTTCCGTTAACTTCCAATAGATTGTTATCGAAAGTCTCGAGAAGAGTTCCGATTTTCATCTTGATGTATTCAGCGGTTTTATCTCCGATTAAAAGATGGTGCTTGGTTCTAACATATCTAGCGATAGCACGGTCGATGTAGTTACCGCCTTCGTAAATAGAATCTTCAACAACGATTCTTCCCATTGTCATTGTAGCAATGGTTGTTTTTGATCCACCGATATCGATAATCATATTTCCTCTAGTGGTGAAAATGTCAATAGATGATCCGATAGCTGATAACAAAGAGGAATTAGCCATGTAAAAAGAGGAGGCTTTAAGATCGCTTATGACATCGTAAAGGGCGCGTTTTTCAACTTTAGTAATATCGTAAGGAACCGCACAGATGACTCCGGCTCTTTTGATGTATCCGTCTAAATTTATGTTATCTAAGGCTGTATTTAAATAGGCGTAAGCAAGCTCTTTATCTGCAATCACGCCATCGTGAATAGGATGTTCAATATTGATTCCACGAGGAGACTTGCCGATTAGTTTGTGTGCGAGATATCCGATCTCAACGACTTTATTATTGCCGTTATCAACTGCGAGAACGCTCGGTTCATTGTAAATAATCTTATTTTCAGCGCTGGTAGAGATTAAGGTGTTGCTCGTTCCAAAATCGAGACCCAAGATTTTCTTTTTCATTTAAAACATCTCGCTTTCTTTCTAAATAATAACATATCTAAACTAAATGAAAAAGCGAGCCAGGGCTCGCTAATTAGTCGTTTTTATGATGAGCTTCCCACTTTTTGCGCTCAGCAGTATTAAGAATTTTTTTGCACATGCGGATGTTGCACGGTGTAATTTCAACAAGCTCATCGGAATTGATGTAATCTAAGCACGCTTCTAAAGACATCTTTCGAGGAGCTTTTAGTACAACGGTGAAGTCTTTGTTAGAAGAGCGTTGGTTGCCCAAGGATTTTTGCTTGGTAACAGTAACAGCTAAATCCATGTTGTATTTGTTTTCTCCGACAATCATACCTTCATATACTTCAACACCGGGTCCTATGAACATTGTCCCTCTTTCCTCGGTTGATTTTAAAGCGTAGGCAGTTGAACGTCCTTCATCGACAGAGACAAGGACACCAACTGAACGCTCGCCGAGTTTAGCGTTAATTAAGGGGTGGTATTCTCTAAAAGAATGGTTTGCAACCCCATAGCCTGAAGTTAAAGTCATAAAAGTAGTGTTGAAAGAAAGCAGACCACGAGAAGGAATGATGTAATTTAAACGAGTTAAACCATTGTTAGATTCCATGCTGATAAGTTCAGAAGAACGGCGGCCTACAAACTCCATAACGGCACCGGTATACTGATCGGGAACATCGATTTGCAAATCTTCAAAAGGTTCACACTGAACGCCATCGATAGTTTTAATAATGACTTCGGGTTTGGAAACTTGAAGTTCAAAACCTTCGCGGCGCATATTTTCAATTAAGACGGAGAGGTGAAGTTCACCGCGTCCAGTAACGATGAAAGATTCAGTTGATGGAATATTGGAATAACGCAACGAGACATCTCTTTGGCATTCTCTAAAAAGTCTCTCACCGATTTTTTTGCCAGTTAACAGTTTTCCATCTCTTCCAGAAAAAGGAGAGTGGTTAGCCATAAATGTCATCTTTAAAGTCGGTTCATCAATACGTAAGAGAGGAAGGGGTTCAACCTTGTCCTTTTCACAGACGGTTTCACCGACATTGATGTCTTCGAGTCCACCCACTGCAACGATATCTCCAGCGCCAGCTTCTTCTAATTCGACTCTGTTAAGGCCTAAGAAACCATAGAGCTTAGTGATTTTAAAAGGCTTTAGCGATCCGTCGAGACGGGAGCAGATAACTTCTTGACCGACGTGCATCTTTCCTCTTTCAATTCTCCCGATACCAATACGACCAACGTAGTCGTTGTAATCTAGTAAAGAGGGTTGAAATTGCAATGATGAGTTTTCATCGGCAGAAGGACCGGGGATGTATTTAATGATAGTTTCAAAAACAGGATCCATTCCTTCTTTCTGAGTTGAAGGATCCATTTCGTATGATGATGTTCCTTTTAAAGCAGAGGTGTAAACAACCGGGAAATCTAACATGTCATCATCCGCACCTAATTCGATGAACAAATTGAGGATGGAATCTAATGTGCGTTGAATATCGGCATTAGGTCTATCGACTTTATTGACAACGACGATAGGGCGAAGGTGAGATTCAAAAGCCTTTTTTAAGACGAACCTTGTTTGTGGCATGGTGCCTTCGAAAGCGTCAACGACCAAGACAACACCATCAACCATGTTCATGATTCTTTCGACCTCACCGGAGAAATCGGCGTGTCCTGGAGTGTCGACAATATTGATTCGGTAGTCTTTGTAATTAATAGCCGTAGTTTTAGCTAAAATGGTAATTCCACGTTCGTGCTCGATATCGTTAGAATCCATGACGTCGATATCGACCTGTTGGTTGTTTCGAAAAGTTCCGGAGTATTTTAAAAGTTGGCCGACGAGGGTAGTTTTACCATGGTCAACGTGAGCAATGATGGCAACATTTCGAATTTTCTTCATATAAAACCTCCAAAAGAAACAATTTATTTTACTCTATTAATAATATAAGTGAAAACAATATTATTTCTGATAGCGTTTACTTGTGGCTTTACATATATTGATTAAATTGTTAAACTATTATTGTTAAAGAGTTTAACTATTATGACTGAAGAACAATTAGAACACGGTGCGTTTATTGCTAGATTCTTAAACAACGCTGTTGTCATTGAATCGAAAATTGTCTCATCTGTTTCTTTAGGGAAATTGACTTTAAACGACGGGAAAGTAATTTACGCCTTGTCTTATTTAACCTTAAAAGGGAAGAATCAAATAAAATACGTTTCAGATTATTTGATTTTAACTCCTGCGGCATGTTCAACGGCAGTGAAAAAACTCGAAAAATACGGTTATGTTAAAGCGGTTAGAGAAAAAAATGACAAGAGAAATGTTAAGTTAGTTTTATCGGATAAAGCTTATCAGTTCATTGTTGCGGTTAACGCTTATCATTCCCGCTTATGCAACGAGTATAAATCTCTTCTAGGTGATGATTTGAATATTGCTATTAACCTCATGCGCAGAATAGATCAAATCGTTACAGGTGAAGATTCTTATAAGTCAGAATAAATAGAAAAGGAGAATAATTATGGCCATTCAATTAGTTATCGATAGTGTCGCTGATTTAACTCACGAGGAAATACACGATACTATCATCCTACCTTTGCCTGTCATTATTGATGGGAAGGAGTACATTCCTTTTGAGAATTTGACTCCTAGACAATTTTACGAACTTCAAGCTCAAGCCAAGGAATTTCCGAAAACTTCCCAAGTTCCTTATCCAGTTATTGAATCTACTTTCCGTAAAATCATTGAAGATGGGAACAAAGTCTGCGCAATTTTCATCGGTTCTAAACACTCGGGAACTTATAATTCCGCTTGTTTAGCGCGCGATAATTTGATTGAAGAAGGTGTAGGAACAATTGAGGACTACGCCATAATTGATTCTAAAAATGTCACCTTCCCTTTAGCTGCGCTTTGTTTAGAGGCAAGAAGGTTAATCGATGAAGGAAAAATGTCTCTTGCTGAGATTGAAGAACGCGTTAATTATTTAGTTCCTCGCATTCATATGCGCGCGGTAATTAACGATCTTACATATCTAAAAAAAGGTGGGAGAATTTCTGGCGTTACTCACGCATTCGCTTCATTGTTAGGATTCAAAGTCGTGGTTAAAACCGGAAATAATGAAATTGCTCCAACTAATAAAGTTAGAGGAACCAAAAAAGGTTTAATGATAGTTGTTGATACCTTTAAAAACGAGGATGTCGATTTCTCGCTCCCGTTCTACGCAGGGCATTCTAATGATCCTGAACTTGGAAAAGAAATGGTTTCCTTATTTGAAAAAGAAACTGGCCAGAAAGTTGCTCTTACTGTCGATATAGGTCCTGTTGTCGGTGCTCACGCTGGGCCTGGTTGTACTGGCGTCTGCTGGTTTGTTAAATAAAAATTTATGGTAAAAGTGCATTAATTTGATA
>JADING010000002.1 GCA_017694135.1 Candidatus Scatoplasma merdavium | reverse complement strand
TAATAAAGAGCCGTTGACTTTTTTTAAAAGCTCCTCATTGGTGTTTTGATCGTGGACGATCATCGTATAAAAGTAGATTTTTGTATGCGGATTTGCTTTAAAAAACTTCTCTACTTGATTCAAGGCGTTTTTAACTCCGAAGCAATAACCAACTGGTTCGATAATTTCAATCATATTTTTATTTTAATACAGCGAATATTGCAAAGCTAGATAAGCGATTTATGATATAATTTGTAAGTAATTGTGGAGGTCAGAAAAAATGGATTTTGAAAACTACATTCAGGTCGTGGAAGGCTTTCCTAAACCCGGGATTTCTTTTAAAGACGTCTCTCCTTTGTTAAAAGACGCTGATGCTTACTCTCAAGCTATAACGGCTTTAGCTGATTTAGTTAAAGGAGAGAAGATCGATTTAGTCATCGGCCCTGAATCACGCGGCTTTGTTTTTGGTGCTCCTTTAGCCTTAAAACTCAACGCTGGTTTTGTCATGGCAAGAAAAAAGGGAAAGCTGCCTGGAGAAGTCGTTTCAAAAACTTACACCTTGGAATACAACACCGCCTGTATTGAACTGCCGAAATTCGCAGTAAAAAAAGGCGAGAGAGTGTTGATCGTCGATGACTTGCTCGCAACTGGTGGCACCTTAAAAGCCGTATGCGACTTAGTTCACGAACAAGGTGGGGAAGTCGTCAAAGCTCTTGCCTTTATTGAACTTAAAGACTTGGATGGAAAAAAGAATCTCTTGCCTTATAAGTTCGAATCTATCCTCAAGCTTTAAAAGATGATTCTTCCTCCGAAATTAGTTACTTTCGAAGAGTTAGAAAAAGCCTATTCGTCATATATCACCATTTCTTCTGACCGTGCGAACATTAAAAGAGCTTACGAGTTCGCAAACAAAAAGCACGAAGGGCAATTTCGAAAATCCGGAGATCCTTACGTCTCCCATTGTTTAGGCGTGGCTGAAATTCTCACTCACTTGCACACTTCACCAGCCACTTTGATGGCTGGTTTACTCCACGATACCATTGAAGACACCGATACTAGCAGAGAAGAAATAGCCTCTAATTTCGGCGAAGAGGTGGCTTTTTTAGTTGAATCTTTAACTAAAGTCACCCGTTTATCTGACTTTCATAAAATTGATTTTAAAGCTGAAGACCACCGTAAAATCTTTATAGCGATGGCTCAGGATATCCGCGTCATCGTCATTAAACTGGCAGATAGAATGCACAATATGCGCACCATGATGTTTCAACCTGCAGAAAAACAAAAGCGAATCTCGCAAGAGACTTTGGAAGTTTACGTTCCTATTGCTCACCGTTTAGGTTTGAATTCTATCATGTCTGAAATGCAGGACTTAGCCTTATATTACCTAAATAGGGAAGCTTACGAGATGATTGAAAGCAGACTTTCATCTACCCAAGCTAAACTCCAGTCATCATTGGAGATGACCAAAGAAAAAATCGCTTCTATCTTAAAGGCCAACAATATCGAATTTGAAATTTCCGCTCGCGTTAAATCAATCTATTCTATCTACAAAAAAATGTATTTGAAGAACAAGAAGTTCGAAGACATTTACGATATTTTAGCTTTGAGAATCATAACTAAAACAGTAACTAACTGCTATGAAATATTAGGTTTAATTCACTCAGTTTTCGTCCCGGTTCCCGGAAGATTTAAAGACTATATCGCAATGCCTAAACCTAACATGTACCAATCGTTGCACACGACTATTTTAGTTGGCGATAATTCCGTCTTTGAAGTCCAAATTCGCACGAAAGAAATGGATGATACTGCTGAGGCTGGTATCGCTGCGCATTGGGCATATAAAGAAGGAACTAAATACGATCCGAAAAAAGAGCAGCGCGATATTGAAGATAACCTCCACTGGTTTAAAGACTTCGTTGATCTTTCTTCGCAAGATGTCGGTTCTGATGCCCAAGATTACGTCTCAATTTTACAAAAAGACATCTTCCAAGCTAACGTCTACGTCTTTACTCCTAAAGGGAAGGTCATCGATCTTCCTAACGGTTCTACTCCTATTGATTTTGCCTATAGAATCCACACTCACATTGGCGATACTGTCTGCGGGTCTAAAGTAAACGGCAAACTCGTGCCTCTTTCTACTAAGTTGAAAACCGGTGATATCGTCGAAGTTGAAACAAACGAAAAGAGCTCACCTAACCTAGCGTGGTTAGATATGTGCGTCTCAAATTTTGCGAAGTCTCGCATAAAGAAGGCCTTGCTTAAGCAGAATATCGACATCACGAGAATGGCTGCGATCGAAAAGGGTAAACAAGCCTTAAAAGACGCTTTAAAAGATCGGAAGATCAACTTCGCTGAATTTGAAAGAAAAGTCTCTAACGACTATCTTCCTTCAGAGAAGATACCAAGCTTAGACGATTTTTATTACGAACTAGGTCAAAAAGCCATCTCTGTCACTAACTTAATAGATTCTTTGACTTCGCAAAATTCACTAGAGAAGTCTATCGTTAGTCAAACAGAGAAAAACAAGACTAACTACTTAGCTAAGAAAGATAAAGATAAGGCCGATGCGGTCTTACTTGCTAACGGTGAGAAAGCTATGGTTAAATTAGCGAGCTGCTGCAACCCTCTTCCCGGCGATGAAATCGTCGGTTTTGTTACCAAAGGCAGAGGTATTTCGGTCCATCGAAAAGACTGCTCTAATATCAGCAATGAAAAAAACCGATTGATTGAAGTAATTTGGAATCCGAATATCGCAGATACGGTTAAGTTTCTAACTGATATTAAGATAACTTCAGCCGATAGACCTAATCTCATCGTCGATATTATGAATAACATCACTCATATGCAGGCTTCAGTAACTGATATCAGAGCTAAATACAAGCTCGGAGATAGGTCGACTGTCATTATCGATTGCACGTTGCAGGTTCAATCATTGGACGCTTTAACTAAGATCTGCCAAGGCTTGAGACAAGTTAAGTCGGTAATCTCAGTAAACCGCAACCAGCATTAGAAAGGAATATTATGTCTGAAAGAATAAATAAACCTCGTGGCACTAGCGATTATTTGTACAAAGATGCCGACCTCTTTAGCGGGGTAGTTGATTTCCTTTTTAAAAACGCTTCTTCATATGGCATCAACCGCATTGAAGTGCCGATGTATGAAGAAAAACGCCTCTTTGAAAGAACTTCCGGAGAAGATTCAGATATCGTTCACAAAGAGATGTTTGAACTAGTTAACCGCGGTGACCACGACTATGTTTTGCGCCCGGAGTTTACCGCTTCTATCAATCGTTCGGTCATAGAAAACAAGCTCTACGCATCGCCTGATATGCCGTTGAAATTTTCTTACTGCGGTTCGGTATTTAGATACGGAAGACCGCAGAAGGGGAGACTTAGAGAGTTCCACCAATTCGGATGCGAGTATTTAGACCCGAAGTTAGATATCTATTCGATTGTTGAGTGTATTGAATTCTTGTATAAGTCACTGACCTCTTTGTTAAATAAGAAGTTAGTCTTACAAATCAATTACTTAGGTGGTGGAGAATCGCGCGCTAATTACACCTTAGCGCTTAAAAAATACTATGCTGATAAGATTTCTTCGATGTGTGAAGACTGCCAGAGAAGATATGAGACTAACATCCTTCGCATCTTAGATTGCAAGGTCAGCCACGACAAAGAAATTAACGCTTCCTCACCTTCAATCTTGGACTATTTAACCTTAGCGGACGCGGATTTATTTAAGAAGATTCTCTCTTATTTAAACGCCTTAGAAGTCCCATATACTATTGATCCTTCAATTGTCAGAGGTTTAGATTATTACTCTGGTATCGTTTTCGAAATTTACGATCCTGATAACCTCTCGTTAGGTGCGATTGGTGCGGGAGGAGAATACGATCACCTCGCAGAAGAAATCGGCGGTCAGCCTCTTAAGGGAATCGGGTTTTCAATAGGCTTAGAAAGAGTCTTATTAGATCTTGGCGAAGAAAGAAAGGCTCAGCTTATAGCTGAATTTGAAAGGAAAACCGATATTGCTATTTACGATGAAAGAAAAGACGGAACCGGCTTAACAATCGGTTCATACTTTCGCAAGAAGGGGTATCGTGTTCGCATGCTTTCTTTAAACAAATCGATTTCTTCGGCGGTTAAAGAAGCAGATAGATTAGCTTGCTCATACTTTCTTATTGTCAAAGATAGTACGCTCAGTTTAAAAAACATGGAAACTAGAGAGCAGATAGATTACACTATTGAGGATTTAGAGGAAATCGCTAAATATCTGTATCAAAATTAGGAGAAATATATGCTTTATACAAACAATTGTTCAGAACTAACAAAAAACGATGTCGATAAAGAAGTAGTTTTATGCGGTTGGGTTCACAAGATTAGAAATTTTGGAAAATTCGCCTTTGTCGACTTGCGCGATAGATATGGAATCACCCAGCTCTCACTAACAGGAGAGCAGTATTCCGCCTCAAATTTAAAAAACGAAGACTGCATTCGCGTTAAAGGAAAAGTTGTAATTAGACAAGACCCTAATCCGAATATTCCTACTGGGCAAATCGAAATTAAGGTTTCAGATATTGAAGTTTTTTCTCATTCTCAACTCACGCCTTTTATTATCGATGACAAGACAGATGCCTTAGAAGACACCCGTTTGAAATCCCGTTACTTGGACTTAAGAAGACCGTGTCTGCAAAAGAACCTAACAATTCGCCACAAGATGCTTAAGGCCGCGAGAGATTATTTAGAAAGCGAAAGCTTCTTAGAAATCGAAACTCCGACATTAGTTAAATCGACACCGGAAGGCGCTAGAGACTATTTGGTCCCTTCTAGAATTAAAAAAGGCTGCTTTTACGCTCTGCCGCAATCACCGCAAATTTACAAGCAGCTACTGATGATTTCCGGTTTAGAAAAGTACTACCAAGTCGCTAGATGCTACCGCGATGAAGATCAGCGCGCTGACAGACAACCGGAATTTACTCAGATTGATGTCGAAATGTCCTTCTGTCAAAGGGAAGATGTCTTAAATGTTATTGAATCTCTTTTAAAGAAGATATTTAAAGACTCTATCTCTTATTCACTCCCGGACTTTGAGAGAATCTCTTACAAGGACGCTATCGCATCTTACGGTTCAGATAAGCCTGATATGCGTTTTGATATGCTTCTTAAAGATCTTTATCCCATCCTTTCCAAGTCGGAATTTGCTGGTTTTAAAGACGGGTATGTAAAAGGCTTTGTTGTCAGTGATGGAGCAAAGTTAGCTTCGCGCAAGGTTCAAGATAAAGACAATGAACTTCTTAAAAAGTACAACTTGAAAGGCATTTATATCAAAGTAGAGAATTCTTCTCTCACTGGTTCGATAGTAAAGTTCTTCTCTGAAGACTTGCAAAGAGAAATTATCTCTTCTTTAGATTTAAAAGAAGGGGATTTGTTAATTGTAGCGAATTCGAATAATTACGAAAGGCTATCTTTAGGCCTTGGTGCTTTGCGTATCGAATACGCTAAAAAGCTCAATTTGCTTAGCCCCGATTGTTTTAAGCCCTGTTTCGTATTGGATTGGCCGATGTTTGAAAAGAAAGAAGACGGGACTTATGAATCCCTCTCAAATCCTTTTACACGCCCGAGAGATGAAGATGTCTACCTTTTAGACAGCGAACCTGAGAAAGTCCTTTCTTACGCTTACGATACTGTTATTAACGGTTTAGAGCTTTCTTCTGGTTCTTTGCGTATCTATTCTGGAGAAATGCAAAAGAAGGTCTTTGACTTGCTCGGCCTTTCTCAAGAAGATATCAAAAAGCGCTTCGGTTTCTTTGTCGATGCTTTTAATTACGGCACCCCTCCTCACGGTGGTTTTGCTTTAGGTGTCGATAGAATCGCTATGCTTCTTTGTAAGACCGATAACGTCCGCGATGTCATTGCTTTCCCGAAAAACCTTTCTGCTACCGATATGATGGCGGAATGTCCCTCGCAAGTTCCACAAGAGAGTCTCGATATATTAGGCTTAAAGATTGTTGGAGACGACCATGGGAATGAAATTTAGCGCTTTTAAGTTAGATCCTAACCTCATTAAGGAATTAAACAGGTTAGGATATCTTGAAATGACAGAAATACAACAAAAGGCCATACCTTATTTACTGCGCAACGAAAGCGGGGTATTTAAAGCTCCGACTGGTTCAGGTAAAACCCTTTGCTATTTAGCTCCGATTCTTTCAGATTTAGATACTAACAAGGGAGTTCAAGCTCTGATTGTTCTTCCAACCAATTTGCTCATTGAACAGGTTAAATCGAACTTTGAGCAGTTCGCTTCTTACAAGAAAGTTAAAGTAGCTGTTTTAGATACGGAAATAAGCAAAGCTAGCTTGAAAGAAAGCCAAGTGGTTTTGACCACGCCTAACAAGCTTTATTCTGAGCTTTATAAGCTCGACAATTCCAACTTAAAGCGCATTGTCTTAGATGAGGGCGATATGCTTCTGTTTGATCAAAAGGAAGAGACTGATTTAGCTCAAGCTATTCAATCTGCGAAATTAAGCGGGGCAAAAAAATTCCTCTTTACCGCTTCAATACCTGAACACCTTGATGCGTTTACTAAGAAGTTTATTAAAGCCAACAAAGTAATCAATGTGGAAAACAAAGGAGAGATAACTTCTTCTAATGTTACACATTACATGTTGGATATCAAACACGTCGATCCTTTAAAAGCGTTAGTCGAATTTATTAAAGCGAAAAATCCTTACAAGTTGTTGGTGTTTGTCTCAAATGCTGATAATCCGGAAAAGATTGCCTCATACTTAAACAAACAAGGTATCCAAGCGTCTTACGTTTCTAAGGAATTAAGTAACAGCGAAGTTAGAAAGAGAACGAGAGATTTCAAAGAGGACAGATATTCTATTTTGATCGCGACCGATCGCTTAGCAAGAGGGTTTGACGATGATTCAATAAGCGACGTCCTTTCTTATTCTTTGCCTTTAAATCTCGACTACTACTTCCACAGAGCAGGAAGATGCGGTAGATACGACAAAAAGGGCAACTCGTATGTTTTCTACTCTGAAGATAACAACTCCGAGGCTAAAAAGCTCTACTCGCGCTTCGATAAATTTAAATTTGCCGTTTTAAAAAGCGGTGAAATCTCTTATTTAAAAGAGAGAAGCCCTAAACCTAAGATTAATAACAAATACTTAGAAAAAGAAATCAAACACAATATTTACAAGCTCCGTTCTTCCAAAGTTAAACCGAACTACAAAAAGAAAGTGAGGCAGATGATTGAAAGGACGAAGAAAAAACACAAAGAAGACGTCATTAAGAAAAACCTAGCGGAAAGGAACAAGAAAGAAGGAACTTCCTTCTCCTACTTTGAAAAGAAACGCTAGAAATTATCTATTTCGTTAAACAGGTAAACCAAAGCTTCATCTTCACTGAGGTTAGCGACTGGTTTACCTTTTTTGAAGATTAAAAAGTGATCTACACCTCCAGCGAGCCCGATATCGGCATCTTTAGCTTCACCAGGTCCGTTCACCGGGCACCCCATAATGGCAATCTTAATGTCTTTTTTGACATACTTGACCTTATCTAAGACCAATTGATAAACCCTTTTAAGGTCAACTTGAGTCCTTCCGCAAGTAGGGCAGCAAACTAAATTTGGAAAGTCAGTGATTAAGTTTAAACCTTTTAAAAGTTGATAAGCAGCTAGAACTTCATCTTCGGGAGACGAACAAAGAGAGATTCTGATCGTATCGCCAATACCGTTTTCTAAAAGCGGAATTAGTCCTATGCATGATTTAATAGCGCCAAAATAGCTCCCACCGGCTTCAGTAACACCTAAATGGAGAGGGTAAGGAAAGACTTCGCTAGCTTTGAAATACACTTCTTTGGTCAAATTTGGATCGGATGATTTTAACGAAAGGACCAGATTAGTAAATCCGCTTTCTTCAAATATGGATACGTAGTCTCGCATCGAAAGAATCATATTGTCGAGTGTGGCTTTTTTGCCTTGGCCAATTGAACCAGAGTTAACGCCAATACGAATAGCGATATCGTGTTTTTTAGCAAAGGGAATCAATTTGTAAACATCTTCCTTTTTCATGTTTCCCGGATTGATGCGAATCGCCTTAGCTCCGTTTTCTATAGCTTGAATAGCGTAGTTTATATTGAAGTGGATATCCGCAATTAACGGGGTGTTTGACTTCTTAGAAAGTATCTTGAAAGCGTTAGCGTCATCTTCATCTAAAACCGATAAGCGAAGTAGCTTGTTACCGATTTTGCTCAAGCGCTCTTCTAAAGAAAGGATTTCATCAATCTTTGATGTTTTGATATTTGCCATAGTTTGGACAACAATGGGATTATTGTTACCTAATCTGATATTTCCAACGTGAACTTCTTTTGTTAATTTGCGCATATTGATATCCTCGTGCTTACATAAGTTTAACTTTTCTTAGCGTAAAAATCTCACAATTAGGCTGAGAAGTAGTTATTTAGTAATTTATTAGTTGAAGTTTAGTTAAAATCTAATTGTATAGGAAACTAAGTTTTGATAATATATTAAAGCTTATGGCTCGAAATTTTTTCGAGATTAAGAAAAGGAGATAGATATGGCTGAAGCTAGAACAGAAATCACTCTCAAGTGCACCGTTTGCGGTGAAGAGAACTACATCACGACCAAGAACAAAAAAGCTCACCCTGAGCGTTTTGAAATCAATAAGTTCTGCCCGAGATGTGGGAAGAAGACCGTCCACAAGGAAAAGAGATAATCTTTAGGAGTTTTGCAAGATGGCTGATATCATTATTTGCAACGATTTAGGTCCGGGAAAGATGTTTACAGTCGATAACAACATCTACACGGTTATCGATATCGAACACAACAAGACCGCTATGCGCCAAATGGTTGTTAAAGTCAAGGTTAAAAACCTCCGTTCTGGTGCTGTCACCGATATGTCTTTCACAGGTGGTGACAAGGTTCAACTCATTTATTTGGACAAAAAGAAGATGTCGTATCTTTATGACGATGGTGATTTCTCCGTCTTCATGGATACTGCCACTTACGAACAAGTCTCGATTCCTGACGAGAGACTCAAGTGGGAAAAGCAGTTCTTAAAAGACGAACAGGAAGTTACAGTAACTTATTACGGCAGTGAAATTATCGGTATTGAACTTCCAGTTAAAGTCGCTTTGAAGATCGTTCACACCGATGATGCGGTTCGCGGAGATACGATTAACAAGCCGCAGAAAGACGCTACTTTAGAAACTGGCCTCGTTATCAAAGTTCCGATGTTTATTAAAAACGGGGAAACCGTCTACGTCCGCACCGATACCGGTGAATACGATTCTCGCGCTAACAATTAATTAAAACCGGCTCTGTCCGGTTTTTTTTATCGCTTAGTTATGTTAATATAACAAAGCTAACTCAGGAGGATTTATGTATTTACCAATTTTACTTTCAACCGGCTGGACCATTGCTTTAACCGCTATAGGTTGTGCTGTTGCCGGTTTAGTCGCTGGGTATTTTATAGCTCGTTTTGTTTTTAAAAAAGAATTAAAAAAGCACCCACCTATCAACGAAAAGCAGATTCGCGCCATGCTTAAGCAAATGGGGAGAAACCCCTCTGAAAAGCAGGTTCGCGAAGTCATGCGTTCGATGGGACAAAACGCCGACTAAAAAAACCGCCTCAAGATTAGAACTAGCTTCTGTCTTAAAGGCGGTTTTTCTTTTACTTTTTTTCTTCGTAATCAGCAACGGGTTTTTCGCCCTTGTGAACAAAGTGAGTTTCCGGTTCTTCGTGGCGCTTCAGCCGCTTGATGTTAGCTTTGTGAAGATAGATAACCGCCGCGGTAAAGACAAATATAAAGGCGGTGTGAATCAAAGAAGGATCCATCTTGAACGACGAATTAAAGTAGAAAGCCCAAGAAGTGTCAAAATAAATGTTAAGTATCCCAAAAGTTAAAGAAATTAACAAAACCAATATAACGGCGAGAACTGAGGATAAAGATACGCGTTTCTTCCAAAAGTAGATACCTAAGAAAGCGATAACGCCGATGACAGCGAGCATCCAGTTTGTACACAAGCAGAAGCCGCCGTAACAAGCGACGCACTTTCCACCGCGGAAATGAGTTAAAAACGGATATGTGTGACCTAAGGCAACACCGAGTCCAGCTAAGTAATACAAAGTTGAGATAGGGTAATCAGGATTTATATCAATGAAGATAAAATCTTTAATTTGCGTGGCTTGAACGATAAAGAACCACCCCCAAACCGCAGCTACAGTTTTTAAAACGTCGAGTAAGATGACGGCGTAAGCGGCTTTTTTCCCACAAGCGCGCCCAACGTTGGTACCTCCGGCGTTACCGGATCCAACTTTGAAAATGTCGATGTGGTAGATGTATTTAGAGATGATGTATCCCCAGTTGAGTGAGCCGATACAGTAAGAAGTTAAGATGACAGCGATATATAGCAATATTAGATAAAATACATCCATATTGACCTCCTTAATTACGCTATTAAATAATATCTAATTTTGATATAATTTACTAGGTAAAGAAGGTAGTTAAATGAGTAAAATCGCTAGTAAAGATACCCGCTTAGAAACGGGCAAAAAAGACGGATACAACGCTAACGACATGTCTTTGCTTTCGGATCTTGAAGCGGTCAGAAAGCGCCCGGGCATGTACATCGGATCGACCGATACCAACGGCTTGCACCATTTGGTGTGGGAAATTGTCGATAATGCGGTCGATGAAGCTAATGAAGGATATGGAAATCAAATTTCGGTGACTATCAATACCGATAACTCGATCACTATTGAAGATCGCGGCCGCGGTGTTCCTTACGACATCAATAAAGAAACTGGCCTCTCCGGTTTTGAAATGGTTTATTTAAAGCTTCATGCCGGTGGGAAATTCGATGAAAAAAATTACAAGACTGCCGGTGGTCTCCACGGCGTTGGTGGTGCGGTTGTCAACGCGCTTTCTTCGTGGATGGAGGTTGATTCTTACCGCGATGGATACTGTCATCATATCCGTTTTGAATCAGCTCCTTTAAAAAAAGACAAAAATGGGGAATACATTGACAAAGGTGAAAAACTCGTTTCTCCTATAAGTTCTACTCCGACGAGTAAAAGGGGAACTAAAGTCACTTTTTGTCCAGATCCGAGCATTTTTTCTGACACGAGTTTTGACTACCAAAAAATCGCTTCTAACTTAGATGATCGCGCCGGGTTAAACAGCGGCGTTACCTTCATTTTGGAAGACAAGCGAACTTCAAGGAAAGACATCTTCTCTTACAAGGGAGGCTTAAAAGAATAC
>JADING010000021.1 GCA_017694135.1 Candidatus Scatoplasma merdavium | reverse complement strand
GCTTTTTGCTTCTTCATTATAATTTTGGAACAGGTAATTAGCGAATTCACGCATTCTTATGAAGTTGTGAAAAACAAGAGTTATGCTCTGTGCATTAAGCTCAGCGTAGCAAGAATAAGAGCGATAGTAGTTAATTAAATCAAAGCCTTGCTCTTTATGAGAAAATTCGAGTTTTGATAATGAACCAGTGACATTGATTATGTCTCCTATTTCAAATGAGTGGCCTTTGGCTGAAATGTAATATGTCGAAAATAGGTTTCTAGCCAAGACGTAGTTGTCAGATGCTTTGATTACTATTAAGTTTGTTGACACTTCACCTGAAGTTGATTTGTCGATAGAAAAAGCAAGAGCTAGCCCAATGAAGAATGGTATTAAGAACATTGAGCTAGCTCTTTTATAGATGCAAATGGCAACAATTGTTAGAAAAATTAAGAGAATTAGACTAATAAAATCAAATGCTAAGAAGAGTTTTAAAGTTAAAGCAAGGATAGCAAAGGCACTTAAATAAATCATGAAAGGCAGATTTTGTCACGCATTGCTAAGTAGGTTTTTTCTCCTATACCAGATACGTCAAGAATGTCTTCAATAGCTTGAAAATTCCCGTGCTCGTCTCGATAGTCGACTATTGCCTGCGCTTGTGAAGAAGTGAAACCTGCTTCTTTTAGTTCGGAAGCGGAAGCGGTGTTTATATTTACTTTTTCAATGTTTTCAACAAGGCAAGTCTCTGGGATCTCTGCTTTCTTAGGAATGTAAAACTCTGTTCTACTACCTATGATTAAAGATTCGGTATAAGAAGTAGGATCGGCGTTTTCCAAAACACCTCCGGCCATATCGATAAGTGTGCCGAGAGTAGAATGGGGATTGCAATCGTAAGTTCCCGGATGAAGAATCTGACCGCTTATTGAAACTTTGACAGCGTCTTCACCTGTGTATTGGGTTGTAATTGAAATGTTGTTATTCTGATTCGCTGGATCAATTTTTGTCATGACAAAAAGGCCGGCAATTGTAACAACAACAGCGACTAAAATAATTTTAAACATATGAAGTCCTCCTCGTTATTAAATAGGAGGGCTAGGTGCTAAATTTATAAAAAAATCGCCTATTTAGGCGATTGTTTACTGATTAAGCGGGGTGATTGACAAGATGGTAACGGCGTAGGGGTTTTTTGCTTCAACGTTTACCGTTTCACCTACTTTGCGATTAATGATGGCTTTGCCAATCGGAGAGAATTCAGAGATGATTCCTTCATCCGGATTAGCAGAAATTGAGTCGCCAATGATGTAAACCTTGTGCGTCTTGTCTTTGACTTTTTCAAGTTCGACACGGCAGTTGATAGTGACTTTTGAATAATCAGTAGGTTCTTCAGCAACTTCAGCCTGTTCAACTTGTTTGCGAAGAGTATCAATTAAAGCGTCGTTCTGGCGTTTTTTATCCATTGCAGCAGAGTAGTCAGCGTTTTCTGATAAATCGCCTTGTTTTCTAGCTTCCTCAATTTCAACGATTAGGACCTTGTTGTATTCCATTGCTTCATTGAGCTGTTTTATTAATTTGTCGAAGCTTTCACGTGTAAGTTTCATATCATATCTCCTTGTATTAATGAGCTTTGAAAATTATAGCACATGAACCATTTTTTTCAAGGGTGTTGATGTTGAGGAAATTCCTAAGTAATAGTATTTTAATAAATGGTATGTTTAAGGTTTTTAAACGATATGGGAAAAAGTATCTAGTTGAAATTATTCTTGCTCCTATTTTCAAAATATTCGAAGCTATATTTGGCTTAATTATTCCTCTTATAGTAAAAGACATAATTGATAACGGTATAGGAAGTGAAACAAATCCGGGGCTGGGTTTAGATTACGTTGTTCAGAAAGGTCTTCTTATCCTTTTACTAGGTATTGTTGGCTTTATTATGACTATGGTCTGCCAAGCGTTGGCGGTTAAAGTCAGTTCTAATTACGGTTACTTAGTTAGAAAAGATCTCTATAAAAAAATTAACGAATTGTCTTTGGCTGAAATTGATTCTTTCACTCCATCCTCTCTTCAAACTAGATTGACTAGTGATGTTGTGGCGACGCAGAGAGCTTTTACTAATTTGCTAAGATTAGCAATACGCGCGCCATTTATCGTTGTTGGATCGATAGTCATGGCAGCCTTTGTGTCACCGGAAATGTCATGGATTTATCTTCTGTGTGGCGTTCTATTAGGTTTGTCAATTTTGCTTATTGGATATTTCTCAATTCCTTATAACAGCAGGATTCAAGCCGATTTAGACAAGTTAACACTAATAGCGAGCGATAATCTTTCCGGGGCGAGAATAGTTCGCTCATTTAATAAGCAAGAATACGAAAAGAGCAAATTTAAAAAGTATTCTGACAGAGTACAGATGACATCTAAAGCTCTTTCGAAATTTTCTTCTTTATCCAACCCGTTTAATATCGCTATTGTAAACCTAGGATTTATATTAGTTTTGTATTTTTCAACTTTTTCTTTCAAAAGCGGAACTTTAAGCGATGGTGATGTTACTGTTTTGATAAATTATATGACTCAAATTTCTCAGGCTATTGTCGTCGTTGCAAACCTCATAGTTATTTTTTCTAAAGGCTCAGCTTCTGGAAAGAGAATAGAACAGGTACTATCAGCTAAGTCCAGCTTGATTCAAGGAACTAAAATCGCGGAGTTTAAGAGTGCTCCGTCCATAGAGTTCAACGATGTTAGTTTCCGTTATACTTCTCAAGGAGAAGATGTTGTTTCTAATATATCTTTAAAATTTATGCCAGGTCAAAGAATCGGCATCATAGGTGGGACCGGTGCAGGGAAGTCTACTTTGATGAACTTGTTATCCCATCTATATGATCCTAACAAAGGGGAAGTGCTGAT
>JADING010000020.1 GCA_017694135.1 Candidatus Scatoplasma merdavium | reverse complement strand
CCTTTAGGCATGCACCAGCCATCGTACCAGATGTTTGATCCCTCTTCTGGAACGACGTAATTTAAGTAAACGGGGTTAGAAGAATCTTCGCCTTGATCCATTGAATAAACAGCGTCACCAGACCAAGAAAGAGAGACATCGTAAGTTCCAGTAACAATCTCATTTTTACCATCGTCAACTTCTAAACCATAGATGTTGTCTTTCATATCAATCAAGGCTTGTTTGACTTTCTGTAAAGTCTGATCATCCGAGCGATTGAAAATCTCAGTTAAGTGATCGTTGTAAACTTCCGCACTAATCGTCCCTGATTCATACTGAGCTTTTAAAGTGTCGAGCTCGTTTTTATAAACGTGCATAACTGCAGTAAAGATAGTATCTCTAACTGAGTCTTTGACTGTGATACGTTTAGATAACTGCGGATTCCACTGGGCTTCCCAAGTTGAAACTAAACTGACATCGACTTTTTCAGGATTGTAAGTATATCCCATAGTTCCCCAAGTATAAGGTATGGCGTACTTAGAGAAATTGTTGCGTTTAAATAAATCTTTGATATAAGGTGAAGCGTAATTGTTGTAATTATCAATTCCTTCATAAGTGTCAGTCGCTTCATCGTAATCGAATTCTTCTAACATTCCTTCGTTCGCCATTTTTTGAATCATGTAGTCGGAAGGACAGAACAAATCAATCTTAACCGAGTTGAGCTTAAGCATGTTATAAACGTCTTCACAAGTGGAAAAAGTCTCGTATTGAACCTTGATAGTTTCCCCGGTTAAATCATAAAAGTAATTCTCAAAATCAGCAATGACCGAATTTCCGACTTCATAACCGTTTTCATCTAAGCCTTCGTCGATATAATCTTCCCAATTGTAAACAACTAAGGTGTGATCAGCCTCATCTCCGGAAGTGCATGCGGTAGTAAAACCGCACAAGGAAAGCACGGCAGCAGCAGATAATAGTAATTTAGTCTTTTTCATGTTCTTTTTTAATCCTCCTTTTAACTAAAGAACTTGAGCGGATATTAATAGCAACCATAACTATCAAAATTACCGCAAAGATAATAGTAGTTAATGCCCTAACTTGAATAGGTAAACCGCTCTTTTTAGTCACAGCGTCGATATAAGTAGAAATAGTATCGAAACCAGTTCGCGGTTTAGTGAATGTAGTAATTATGTAATCATCTAACGAAAGAGTTACAGCGAGCATGAAGCCCGATAAGATACCAGGAGCTATTTCCGGTAAGACGACTTTAAACAAAGCCCTAGTTTGATTAGCTCCTAAATCCAAAGCGGCCTCGTATAAGTTTGGATCCATCTGCGTCAATTTCGGCTTGACTGATAAGACGACAAACGGAACAGTTAAAACAACGTGCCCGATAACTAAAGTAGCGTATGAGAACTGTGCCTTAACCATGACAAACAAGATAGTCAGCGATAAGGCTATAACAATTTCGGCGTTTACAACAGGAATCTGAGTGAGAAATTCAAGTAAGTTCTTGCTTCTTTTTTTCGAATAGAATATACCGATAGCGCCTGTGGTTCCTAAGACAGTAGAAATGACACCTGAAACCAAAGCGATACTCACCGTGTTATAAACCGCCTGCCATATCTGCTTAGATTCGCGGTTGTTAGATGCAAACAAGCGGATAAACGGTTCAAAAGAGAGCCCTTCCCATCTCCCTATTTGAGACGAAGAAGTAAACGAATAGACAATTAGATAAAGAATAGGCGCATACATGATTAACAAGATAGCGTAAACAAAGACCTTGGCTAAGATCTTTTTTAAAAGTGAACGCTGCTTGATTCTTTTCGCGGCCTTTTGATTGTTTACCATAATCCACCTCTGACATTTTCTTCTTTATGGTTTCTAGTAAGTAATAAGGATAAACCTATTAGAAGAAGCATAATCAGCGAAAGAACTGATCCGACGTTGTAATTTGCCTGGTTAAAATTCAAGGCGATGAGATTACCAATTAGAGTAGTCTTTCCACCGCCGAGCTTATCCGCAATTAAATAAGAAGACATAGTCGGCATGAATGTCATTAATGAAGCAGAAACTATTCCTGGCATCGACATTGGAAGTATGGTCTTATAAAAGACTTGAACGGGGTTCGCACCTAAGTCTGAAGAAGCTTCTATCTGAGCTTTATCTAACTTCAGCATCGTCGAATACAAAGGCAAGATAGCAAATGGCAGATAGTTGTAAACCATACCGATAATAGTCGCTAACAGCGGGTGATTAGCCGAAGTGATGTCGATCCAAGAAAGCATTTCTTTAGTCGCGATAGTTCTAATAACAAAGTTAATCCACATTGGCATAATGAAGATATAAACGAGAACCTTGTTCTTGTTAAACTTCGTGTTAGCTAAGATGTATGCGATAGGATAAGCTAGAAGCAAACAGAAGAAAGTGTTCAAAGCACCGATGAGCAACGACATTCCAATAACTGAGAAATTTGACTTCTGCGTAAAAACCGAAGTGAAATTTTCAATAGTTATATGACCAGACTTATCAGTAAAAGCGTAGTAAACAATAAGCAAGAGAGGAAAAACCACAAACAGAGCTAAGAAGAGCCCGTAAGGGATGCAGAGTTGCTTTCTAGTAAGGTGGTGCTTGCGGAAGAAAGAAACCACTTTGCTAAAGAAGCCATCTTCTCTAATGACCTTGCTAGACATGTTTTTCTCCTTGTTTCAAGCTGACGTGGATCTTTTGAGGATCAACAATAATTGAAACGTTGTCGTTTTCGTTCCAAAGGTCTTGCTCATCTAAGATGAAGTCATCTTCATCCGGAGTACGAACGATAACTTGATAGTGGTCACCGTGATAAATCATCGAGATGATTTGGCCGTGCAAACTCGAAGCTTCCGAATCATCGGAGATAGATACTCCATCGAAAGGAATCTCGACGACAATAGGTCTTCCTTCTAAGTCCGCAACTTGATTCTTCGTATCTAACAAATTCCCATCGTTATCGTAATGATAACCAACAAACAGCTTCGTCAAGTCGTAATCAAACTCCGCACCAGCGAAGCAAATTTTATTTTCTTTATTGATATACCCATCAAAATAATTAGAAGTAAACGGCTTCTTCATAATTTGAATATTGCTTGGCGATACATCGATTCCGACTTCTAAGCCCTGGTTGAATTCCAATGTAGACTGAGCAATGAGTTCAGAACGGTCAACCATAATTATGTATTCGTAATGCATGCCTTTGAAAATGCGCGAGACAATCTTCCCTTTGCACTTTCCTTTATCCGGTTCAGATAAAATAACATCTTCCGGGCGAACAACGACATCGACTTTTTCATTCAATTCGAATCCTTCGTCCACGCATTTGAAGTTCTTACCCAAGAAACGCACAGTCTTATTAGCAACCATGGTTCCAGTGTAAATGTTAGATTCGCCAATAAAGTCAGCTACGAAAGCGTTCTTAGGCTCATCGTATATGCCTTTAGGAGTCCCAACCTGCTGAATTTCACCATCGTTCATAACAACAACGGTATCTGACATCGTCAAAGCCTCTTCTTGATCGTGAGTGACGTAAATAAAGGTAATCCCAAGCTTTTTGTGCATAGCCTTCAATTCGAGCTGCATTTCTTTTCTCATCTTGAGATCCAAAGCGCCTAAAGGCTCATCTAACAATAGAATTTCTGGCTTGTTGACAATGGATCTAGCGATAGCGATTCTCTGCTGCTGACCACCAGAAAGAGTCTGAATATCTCTTTTTTCAAACCCTTCCAAATCGACGATTTTCAAAGCGTCTTTCACCATCTCAGAAATCTCTTGCTTAGTGTAATGGCGCATCTTAGTAACTGTCTCACCTTTGCGATTTTTCTTTTCGTAAGGGATTTTCTTCATCTTTAAACCGAAAGCGATATTGTTAAAGACATTAAGGTGACCAAACAAAGCGTATTTTTGAAACACCGTGTTAATAGGGCGCTTGTAAGGCGGCAAGAGCGAGATGTCTTTGCCATTTAATAAAATCTGCCCTGAAGTCGGTAATTCAAATCCAGCAATCATTCTCAACGTTGTAGTTTTCCCACATCCAGAAGGACCTAACAAGGTAACAAATTCACCCTTTTTAATCTTCAAATTGATGTGTTCGACTGCGTAGATATCAGAATCATCGAACTTTTTAGAAACATCTTTTAACTCAATGATGTAATTGTCCATACTTTCCTCCTTAGAAGTTTGGTGGAGACGATATCCAGATTACTTTCGCAACCTTATCTTTAGGATTAATAAGGTAATGTACTTGGCTCGTCGTAAAGTAGAAAGTTTCACCTTTCTTACACTTAATGCGCTTGTTTCCGTATGAGATAACAATTTCCCCTTCTAAGACATAGCCGAACTCCTGTCCTTCATGCGGGTTGTCTTTCAAAGTCTGGGAACGGGGAGAAATTGAAACTATCACCGGTTCCATTTCATTCTTCTGCGCGTTAGGTACTAACCACGTAAGGCAGTAACCATCGTCGTATTTCTCGATGTAATCTTCTTTGTGGAAGACAATCTTCTCATCGGTCTCATCGTTGAAGAAATCTTTTAAGGAAGTTCCTAAAGCCGACAAGATATCAATCAAAGTAGCAATCGAAGGTGAAGTCAGATTGTTTTCAAGCTGAGAGATATAACCCTTAGTGACATCAGCCCTACTAGCCAATTCCTCTTGTGAAAGATTCAACGTCTTCCTCAAATCATGTATCTTGTTTCCGATTTCCAAAAGGACCTCCTTTCCGTTTGATAATTGTAAGAAATAAGTTTACAATCTCTAAACAACTATTAGATTATGCACTCTCTATACCTATGTGTCAATACATTTTTTCTCAAATTGAAAGGCGAACAAAAACAGGCAAAATACAGCCGAGTTTTCCAATGTATTTTAAGAAAAACATCAAATGAAAAACCAAATTTAAAACCGAGGAAAGTAAATAAATTATATGCGAAATATAGGCGCAATTAAAAACTTGCAGTTTTTAGATAAAAGTAAACTTCAGTTAATTAATTCAAACTTCACGAGAGCTTTTTTATACTTGCTTCTTCAAATTAAAATCTAAAAAAACCATCGCTATTTTTCTTCTTCGCTACCTTCTTCCACTTCCATAACCTTTTTCATATGGAAAGTAAATCTAAGGACGTCTTGAAACACTCTTAAACCGTGCTCTAAAGTGCAAAACATCACGTGGTTTTCATCCGGATAAGTCTTTGACATAATAATGGCGTTCTTCGATTTCCTAGAAATGTAATGGAAAGTCTGCGATATCGAGAACTCGTCCTTGTTTCCCTTGCACATAAAAACTTTGCAGTTGACATATTTTAAATACTTGCGGTTTTTGACGATGGATTTAGCGATATTTATAGCGAGTCTAACTATTCCATCCATCTTGGTTTTTTGAATTATCTTCTTGGCTTTTCTCTTGTATTTTAACCGCAGCTTTAAATTCTTAACCGCCATAGAGATATAACTAGCGAGCAATTTAGTTTTAACTATATACGTAGTAGGAGAAATCAGACAGAGTTTCTCAATCTGAGGAAACTCGCAAGTTAAACGGGCAGCCAAATCAGCGGAAAACGAATACGACAAAAGATAGACTATCTCTCCTTTGTCAATGTGCTTCTTAACAGCTTCATAAGCTAATTTGTAAAAGTTTTTAGAAGAGTAAGTCGACTTATCTCCCCAAGTGTATAAATTAACTAATTCAACTTCGAAATTAGGGTTGTCGTTGATCGAATCAAAATACTTTTTAAAAGCCGTACAATCGTGCCAAGAAGAGGTCATAAACCCGTGGAAGCAAATAAGCACTCGTTTAACCTGAATGGTCTTGTAAAACGAAGTTCGAGTCAAAGTTAAAGTATCTTGTAAACCTATTTCCCTTTTTTCCATACTATCTCCAATTGTACATAATAATCGAAGCTGCAACTCCGACATTTAAAGATTCAATCTTCCGATCCATCTCAATAAAAATGTTTTCATCCGCGAGTTTTAAATTCTCTTTCTTTACCCCTTGTCCTTCGCTTCCAAAAACAAGGATGTAATTGTTCTTTGGCCGATCTACTTTTACAAGTTCCTTAGCGTTTTTATCTAATGAAGTCGCGTATATCTTATAACCTTTTTCCTTTAAATCAGAAAGTTTGCAATAAGAGATATTTAAATAAAACAAGGCTCCTTTAGAGGCTTGAACCGATTTAAAATTCAGTGGACTCACGCAATCAGAAGAAAGAAAAATATTTAAGTAATTAAAAGCCAAGCAGCTTCTTTCAATCGTTCCTAAATTTCCCGGATCTTGCACTCCATCTAAATATATTCCCCTGTTAAAAGAATCAGATTTAACAAATTCAAACTTCCCAACTCCCATAACCTTAGGCAAAGAAGAATAAGAAGACAAGTTGCGATACAACTCTTTTGATAAAACGTAATCAGCGCTAAAAGAAGAACCTGTATAAGTAAAAGTAAACAGCAGCTTAGAATTAGAACGCGCTAATTCTACTAAATCTTCTCCCTCAATAATAAATTTGTTGTCTTCTGGATGTTTGCGCAACTTCAAAAGTTTTGAATAAAGAGGATTGCTTTTAGATGTTATAGTTAAACCCATATTCAAAATCTCCTCTAGTCAAAGCTTTAGTTAGCTCATAATACGCTGGACAATACTTTAATACTATAGCATAGAAAGCTTTTGAATGATTGGCTTGATAGAAATGAGCGAGCTCGTGAATGATTACCGATTCTTGAGCTTCATCTTTAAAGGAAAAAAGTTGAGGATGGAATTTCAGTGCTTTTTTTGAAACTAAATTAACACCGAGCTTTGAAATTGAATTGATAGGTAACATAGATACCTCAACATCAAAATCAATATTCATAATTTTTTTCCATTTATTAACTAGGCTAACAAAATGATCAAGAGCTAACTCTTTATATTGCTTGAACAAGTCGCGCTCATCTTTAGCGTACCATTGACCTTGGACAAACTGATCTGACCAAGCTACCTTCATTCCTCTAATATAGATATAATCGCTTCCATAAAAATAATCTTTGTTCGGAACCATTTTTAAACGCTTGATTTTATTTTCTAACTTCAGCTTATGAAAGTCTTGATTCACAATAAACTTCACGCTTTGATGTATGTCGTTAAATTGCGCGTTAACCTGCCTCAATTTAAATTCCGAACAGGAAAAAATGAAGCAACCAAAAGCGATATAACAGTGAACGCGATAATCACGAACACGATCGTTGATTTTTAAAATAGCGGTATAATTAGCTCCATCAGCCGCCTCAATTTGCGAAATGAACTCCATAAGTAACAAAAAACCCGGCGACGACCATATCTTTCCATAAAGGATACATCAGGCACTGCAGTGCTTAACTTCTGTGTTCGGGATGGGAACAGGTGTGGCCACTGCGTAATCGAAGCCGGGATAGAGATAGAATGATACTGAGACGAAGTCAGTATAAATAAGTAAGAGAATGAACTCTAAAAACCGGATATAAGAAGATAAATAACAGAAGTTTACCGAAATAAGAGTTAAATAAAATAAAGAGATGAAATAAGTTGTCGTCCTATTAGTATCGCTCGACTGAACATGTCACCATGCTTACATCTGCGACCTATCAACCCGGTAACATACCGGGGGACTTATCACTTAAAGTGAAGGAGGTCTAATCTTAAGGGCGGCTTCGCGCTTAGATGCTCTCAGCGTTTATCCGTTCCGAAGGCGGCTACCCGGCCATGCCACTGGCGTGACAACCGGCGGACCGTCGCTTCGTCCACCCCAATCCTTGCGTACTAAGGGCAGCTCCTTTCAAACCTCCAACGCCCACGACAGATAGGGACCAAACTGTCTCACGACGTTTTGAACCCAGCTCGCGTACCGCTTTAATAGGCGAACAGCCTAACCCTTGGAAGGTGATGCCCCTCCAGGATGCGATGAGCCGACATCGAGGTGCCAAACCGCATCGTCGAAGTGAGCTCTTGGATGCGATCAGCCTGTTATCCCCAGGGTAGCTTTTATCCGTTAAGCGACGGCCGTTCCATACCAAGACCGCCGGGTCACTAATCCCAACTTTCGTTCCTGCCCGCGATGTCTCGCTCGCAGTCAAGCACCCTTATGCATTTGCGCTCTACGCTTGATTTCCGACCAAGCTGAGGGTACCTTTGGGCGCCTCCGTTACACTTTAGGAGGCGACCGCCCCAGTCAAACTGCCCGCCTAGCACTGTCCTAACACCCATCCAGGGCACCAGTTAGAATGACATAGAAGCAAGAGTGGTATCCCAACGTCGACTCCGCTTGAGCCAAAGCCCAAGCCTCAAAGTCTCCCACCTATCCTGTGCATACTTCTACGTCAGCCAATACTAAGTTGCAGTGAAGCTCCATGGGGTCTTTCCGTCTAGTCGCGGGTAACCGGCATCTTCACCGGTAGTAAGATTTCACCGAGTCTGCTGCCGAGACAGCGCCCAAATTATTATACTATTCGTGCACGTCAGAACTTACCTGATAAGGAATTTCGCTACCTTAGGAC
>JADING010000019.1 GCA_017694135.1 Candidatus Scatoplasma merdavium | reverse complement strand
CTTATAAGCCTGCTTAATCTTTTCTTCATCGCTATCAGCGTTTTTATTACCTTCCAAAACCAAGCATATTTCCCCTTTTAAATCGTCAAAATTTAAACTGAGCATCTCGGAAATGCTACCTTTGATATGCTCTTCAAAAACTTTGGTTAATTCTCTACCAATAAAAATATTTCGATCGCCAAAAACCTCAAGCATAGTATTTAAAGTTTTTTCTAAGCGATGCGGGGCTTCGTAAAAAATTAACGTTTCTTTTTTGTTTATTAAGGTTTCAAAAAAAGCTTTAGACGATTTAGATGGAGGAAAGCCATAAAAAGAAAAATCTGATGTTTCAAATCCGGAAACTATTAAAGCTTGAACAAAGGCTGCGGGTCCAGGAATAGGAACAACTTTAAGGCCTATTTCCCAGGCTTTTTTTACCAAAAGCTCCCCTGGATCTGAAATACCAGGTGTACCAGCATCAGACACAAAAGCCACTTTGAGTTTCTTCTCTATAATTTCCGGAAACAAAGATGATGCTACTTCACCTTCTTTTTGCGAATAACAAGAAATTAGCTTTGCTGGTTTTATACCTAAACGCGAAAGTAAATATGAGGTGTTTCTAGTGTCTTCGGCTAAGACGATATCCACGCTAGACAAAACATCTTTTGCCCTTGAGGAAATATCCGAGATATTTCCTATCGGAGTGGCAATCAAATAGAGTCTAGCTCCTTGAACATCATCCTTAAATACTTTGTAAGAAAGCACATTAAGCTCCTTTTTTATTATTGTTGTTATGGTAATGGTGTTTTTTGTTTTGGCGGTATTTGTTGTTCTTTTGATTTTTGTAATAGTTGTTATCGCGCTTTGAATTGTTTCTATTTTCTTGTTGCTTGTTAATATCTTTCTTTTTATCTAAGACCGTCTCTGAACCAAAAGTTGAAGAAATAGCCTTAGAAAGGTTATCCAATTCCGCATCGATATCACTCTTTTTCTCATTCAAAGCTAAACCTTTTTTCACTCTATTAAAATCATCTAAGGAAAGAGTCACAGATTTCTCTTCAGAGCGAAGATGAACAGTCGATGAAAGAATGTTAATAGAATCAACTTTCATAAGGTTACCTTCATAGGTAACTTCCGTTCCAATCTTCGGGAAAAGCGGACGAGAAGCAGAATAAGCTCCATCTTCATATTTTAAGCAGCAAATAAGTTTTCCGCACTGTCCAGACAGTTTCGGAATATTGATTGCAAGCAATTGGTTCTTAGCCATTTGAATGCCTATGCCATCGAAAGAATTTAAGAAACTAGCACAGCAGAGTTTTAATCCGCAAGTTCCAATTCCTCCAACTAAGCGTGCTCTATCGCGAGCGCCAACTTGATGCATATCGATTCTCGATCTAACAACCCTAGAAAATTGACGGACAAACTCACGGTAATCAACGCGAGAATCCGCAGTGTAATAAACCCTGCAATGGCCTCTAGTTAAAGACAAAGAAACTTGAAACACCGACATCTCTAAGCCTAAACTCTTAGCGATTTCTTGAACAGAAGAAACTAACTCTCTCTCTTCTTCTTTCAAATGAGAAATGCGCTTCAAATCTGCTTCGGAAAGCAAACCGACCACGCTCGCATAAGCGGAAGTATCAATTTCATCATCGACATTAAAAAGCGAAGTTACAGTTCCAGCAAACTGATCATCGAGTTCAGGAATATTGACAGCGACTTTATCTCCGCAAGAGAGTTTCTCATTAGAATAAGTAGCAACGGTCTTTTCCCCGTTATCTAACAAAATGTTATATACAACTGACATTAATGTCCCTCCAATATCTTTCCCAACTGTGCCAAAGTTAGGACGAAACTTAAGTTTGCACTCATTTTAGCCTGGCAATCCTGAATAAAATCCAGCGCTTGGGCAAGTTTTAAAGTAAGCTTTTTGTCTTTAGAATCCAGGAGTTTAACAAACGGCGAATCAGCTTTATTGTTAAGCAGATCACTAAAGGCAATAACAAGGCTACTATAAAAGTAATTATAGCACTTAGAAGTCTCGAATCCGGACTTTTTCTGCGCCTGTTTAATAGGATCCGCCACCTTATTAAAAAGAGTTAAAGCAACCTCTTGATTCTTTGAAACAGCTTCAATCACCTGGCAAGCTCCATTTAAAGCCAAATCAAATTCTTTCGTTAAACTTACTTCTTTTTTCTTTTCTTCGCTGTAATAAAGATTAGAGAGAACGTAATAGGCATCGGAAGATATGTCGCTAGGAACGCCTTTCATAACTTCAGCTAAATCCAAAGAAAGAACGCGCATCTGCTCTACGCGAGACAAAATGGTTGGCAAAACTCTTTCTCTGTTTGCGCTTGTTAAAATAGCGAAGAGGTTCTCACGTGGTTCTTCTAAAAACTTTAACAGCGCGTTTATAGCTTCTTCAGTGATATTTTCAACTCGGTGAATTAAATATGCAGAAATATGGTTAGTTTCAAAACTAGACAACTCAAAATGAGAAATAAGATCATCGATATCTTGTTTTCTTATCGTCTTTTTCTCTCCGTCAATAATGTAACAATCTGGATGAATTCCATGTAAAAAACGCATGCAAGAGGGACAAGAAGAACAAGCTAAAGACTTTTTTTCGCAATTTAAAGATTGCAAAATATACATTCCTGTTTCATAAAGTGGAGCGTTGTTTTCCCCGTAAATTAAAAGCCCACTAGGAAACTTTTGAGATTTAATTAAATTCAAAATATACCTAGATAGAACAGGTTGCTCAGAATTAAACTTTTCCGGAGTATAAAACATTAACAATCAGTCCATTTCTTTAAGATGTAGTCTTTTAAAATCTGATAAACTTGTTGAGTTACAGTTTCGATATCTTTAGAAGCGTCAACAATGACAAAGCGATCTTTAAACTTGTCAACTAAAAGCATGTATCCCATGTGAACTCTGCGGTGGAATTCAATCTGCTCGTTATCTAATCGATTAACTTCTCTTTGGGAATTTTCAGCGATTCTTTCTAAACCGGTATCTGGATCAATATCGAAAAACAAGGTGAGCTGAGGAAGGCAGTTATCAGTCGCAAACATATTGATTTTGTAAACATCATCAATGCCGACGCCTCTAGCGTAACCTTGATACGCTAAAGAGGAATCAATGTAGCGGTCAGAAATAACAATTTTTCCTTCGTTTAGCAAAGGTGTGACCGTTTGAACCAAGTGCTGTCTTCTTGCAGCAGCGTAAAGCAAGGCCTCGGTCTTTGAATCCATTTCGGTGTTTTTGTTATCTAAAATAACGTTGCGAATCTCTTCAGCAATCTTGTTTCCGCCAGGTTCTCTCGTAATAAAAATATCGATATATTCCTTTTTAAACATCTCTACTACACGGTGAAGAACGGTGGTTTTTCCCGAACCTTCGTTCCCTTCAAAGGTGATAAATAAACCTTTTTTCATCTTACTCCCCTTTCATAGCTGTCCTCGATAAGAATGACAGCGCAATGGTCTGATCATCGACATATTCCAAATCGGCTCCAATAGGTAAGCCGTATGCTAAACGGGAAATTTTAAGTTCCGGGCGAACTTTGTGAAGCTGCTTATAAACGTAACGCGAAGTAAGTTCCCCTTCTAAAGTTGAATCGCAAGCGATTATAACTTCCTCTAATTCCTTGCTTTCTTCCACTTGCTTAGTCAATACAGGAAGCTTAATTTTTTCTCCATCTATCCCTTTACTAGGAGAAATAGTTCCGTTTAATATGAAGTATTTTCCATGATACTGCCCGCTTTTTTCAAATCCCATTAAAGTTTTAAAAGAAGTGAGAACCACAAGCGTTTTGTTATCGCGAGAAGCATCGTCACAAATCGGACAAAACGGAGTATCAATATACATTCCGCATTTAGGGCAAAAGTGAATCTTAGTCTCAATGCTCTCTAAAGCCGAAACAAATTCATCTATCTCTTCTTTCTTTAAATTGAGACTTGCGTAAGCCAACCTTTCAGCAGTCTTAGATCCAATGCCAGGAAGCTTTTTATAACTCTTAATCAAATCTTCAACAGTCTTGATATTTTCCATAGCTATTTACCGTTAATCATATCTGCCCAAAGCTCTGCCTGAGTCTTCTCTTTCTTTTGAGTTTGATTGGTTTCTTGCTTAGTGTGAAGTTCAATCTCTCGTGCTTCAGGAAGCGTACCAGCTTGATACATTTCCATAAAGGCCTTTACGTAATTGACATAGTTTTGATGAAGGACACCAACAACGTGAGTTCCTGGCATCGAGAAGAACTTGCCCATAATTTCTTCACTTGCTTTTAATCCATCTTTAGAATTTAACTTGTTGATATTTCCTTCGAAAACCGAAGAAACAATCAAGACGTTTTTAGCAAGAACACAAATAGTAGATTTTGAAAGAATATTAGCGATATTAAAC
>JADING010000018.1 GCA_017694135.1 Candidatus Scatoplasma merdavium | reverse complement strand
ATATATATGTTTACCGATGGATTTGCCCAGGCTTTTGATACTTTAAACATCTTTTCATCGTTAGAAATGTGCCTGGATTCTATTCATAGTAAAGAAGATGCGCAAAAGGTTATTTTAGAAATAAAAAACAGATCTTACAAAGACAAGGATTGCAATAAATATCCGCGTTTTAAAACTATTGATGATATAACCTTTTTGATGGTTAAGTTTTAGTTGTTTCCAGCTTTATACCCGCTTAAAAAGGCGAAACCCATGTTAAATCCGCCGCATATAGCGTGGATGTTTAAGCTTTCTCCACCGATAATTACCGAAGGGTTTTCTTTTAGATGGAATGTGTTATCTATTTCAAAAGTCTCAATTCCACCTAAAGATATCTGAGCCTCTTTTAATGGGTATTTTCCATTGATTTTGAATGTTAAAGATTCAATTATATTTTCTTTAGTGAACGAGTTTAGTCTCAGTTTGTCCAAGATATAATCAGAAATTTTTTCGTTTAATATCCCATACAACGTTTTGCTGTTAAGTTCTGGCATTTGATTGAATGGATTTCTATTAAATGGATCTATTTTTATTTGATAATTAGCTGGGGAGTTTTCTTTGATAAACAGCGAAGCATTGAAGATGGAGATTCCTGAAAGACCGTCTTTTTTAAAGAGAATCTCTCCTTCTTCTGAATAGAGTTCTTTTTGGCTTATCAAAAGGGTAATTTTGCATTTGAGCCTTGAACCAACTAAGTAATTTGGAATCTTTTCTTTAGTAATAAGAGGAACTAATCCAGGTTCAAAACACTCGTATTTTACATTAAGAGTTTTGAATAAATCTAAGTAGTTTTCTTTGTTCCTATCGTAAGCTACACCTCCAATACCAAAATAGAGCGTATCGTAATTCATCTTTTCTTTCTTATTGTCTTTTAAATAGGTGATTGTCTTTTCTTTCGTGTCTATAGAAATTACTTTGCTTTCTCTAACAATATTAACTTTGAGTTTAGTTAGATAGTCTAGCATCTGTCTTTTTACGCTTTTAGCGGTGTTTGAATAAGGGTAGCATCTTCCTTCTTCATCTTTGATTATCGATAGATTTATCTTGTTTAAATAGTCGTTTAAAAAGTCTTTGACGAGATGCTTGTCTATGAGTCTTTGATATTCTGAAGGATTGTTAAAACAAGTTGAGGTGTCACTTAAAAAGCGTTCATTGAATAAGTTTGCTCGCCCATTTCCGCTTACTAAGACGCGAGAAAGGATATCTTTATTTTGTTCAATGATAAAGACTTCATCTTTTGGATGTTTACTTTTATATATTGAGGCAAAGGTGCAGGAAGATACTCCACCTCCAATTGCTACAACGCGCATTTTAAGCTTTGTGAGAAACAACGATACTTGCGATAACTTTGTTATTAGTATCGATACCTAGTTCTGTTTTGTAATTTGGATGTTCGTTTAAAAACTTTCGTGGAGAATTGATCCAGCAAGCGCCTAAACCGAGCATTGAAGCTGCTAAGAGCATGTTCTCAATAATGGCGGCACCATCTAAATCAGGATAAAGAGATGATGGATCCATAGCGACCACTAATATGACATTTCCTCCGTAAAAAGGATCTCTTCCTGTTTCATCAGAGGCGTATTTAACTAAGCGGTTGTATTTAGCTTCGCCTTTAATAAACGAATAGATATGGCCGGCGTGGATACCTCTTGCGCAAGGTGCTTTTAAACCGCAGTTAACGATGGTAGCTATATCTTCTAGTTCGACTTTGTCATTAGAAAAGGAACGAACGCTTTTTCTTGAGGATATAATTTCTTCAACCTGTTTTCTTTCCATATTAACTTCCTCCGTTATTATTATATCTTTAGTGTGTATAATTTTTTTAGAGGGAAATATGGAAGCGTGTTTACCATTAACTAGATATAAATCAGAGGCAGATTTTGATGACTCTTGCTTTACTAGCCTTGTCGATTATTTAAATGACGATGAGTTAATTAAAAATGAAGGCTGTACTTTTGTCTTTGATAGCGAGCACGCTTATTTAAAAAGCAAGCTTTCTCCTTTTAAAAACGGGAAAGGTGTAAGAATAGTCTTTTCTTTTAATCAAGTCGAAGATGATCTGTCTTTTAAAAAGACCGTTTGTTTAATTTATCCTTCTTGCAACTGCGATGTTCTACTTAGCTTTAAGGCGCACATCGAAGAAATCTTTTTCGCCCCTTTAATTGATAGGTTCAATGAGCTTTTATTGTTAAATAAGGCAAATATTAATACTCAAATAAATGTAGTTAAACAAGAAGATGCTTTACAATTTTTCCCTAAGAGAAAGAAAAGAACCAATAAAGGAAGCTATAAAAGGGTATTAATTATCGGTGGATCTAGATTGTTGCCAGGAGGAGTATATCTTTCGAGTTTAGCTTTATCCGCCCTGAGTCTCGGTAGTGGATACGCTTGTTTAGCTTGCCCTGATTCAATGCTGCATCTATATCAGTCTTTAGATCAGCCGGAAGTAATTTACGATACTTATAAAGATGAAAATGGATATATGGCTTATGACGAGGACTTTTTAAAAAGGGCGTTATCATACGATGTTATCGCCATAGGCATGGGATTAGGGGTGAGTGAAAATGTATATAAGAGCCTTATTTATTTGCTAAGCAATTACAATAACAAACTTCTTATTGATGCGGATGGATTGAATAGCCTGTCTAAATTTGGAACGGATGTTTTAATTGAAAAAACTTGCGATGTTTATCTAACTCCTCATATGAAAGAATTTGAGAGATTAACAGGTGTTTCACTTTCTAATCTAGAGATGGATCCTTTTAAATACCTAGATGAATTCGTAAAAAAATACGATGTTAATGTCGATTTAAAAAGCTGCTATTCATATATAGCTAACAAAAAAGAGAAGTACATAAATATTTCTGGTACACCCGCCTTAGCTAAAGGGGGTAGTGGAGATGTCCTTTCTGGCATAGCTGCTGGACTTTTAACTAAAGGTGTTAAAGGATGCTTGCCTCTAGCTGTTGCAAGCTTGCTTTTAGGAAAAACAAGTGAGAACTTGAGTGAGAAATACGCCATGGATCTTGTTAACGCTTCCGATGTATGCAGGCAGCTCAAAGACGTTGTAAACAAGTTTTTAACAAATTTGACAACAATTAAAAAATAATAAATTTATTAGAGAAATACCACAAGTTTATATATAAAAACATTAATATTTTTATTCAGATGCTGAAAATAGAGCTTGAAAAATCTCTATAAAAATATAAAATTAAATTTGTTTATTTATGATTGAGAACGAAATTGAAGAGCTGATAAATAAGCTTTTGTCTCTATCGAAAGGATTCCAAGCGTACGGTAACAAGTTACGCATCAAAATTTGTGCTGTTTTAATTAAGGCTGGTGAAAATGGCCTTAGAGTTGGAGATATCGCTTCTTTGCTTCATATATCTCGCCCGGCTTGCTCTTATCACCTTTCTTTACTTACCAATGCAAAGATTGTTTCTTACCGCACTATAAAACGTAAGAACTACTATTATTATTCTTTGAATTCTCTCTTTGTTAAAAAGCTTAAGGATTATCTTAACTGCCTCGAATCTATTGAAAACTAGAATGACTAAAAAATATACTTTTTGTGTGATTTGAGGTTTTAATATGTCAAAAAATTACGAGAGAATGATCAAAGGCGAATTGTATATCGCTAAAGATGAGAAGCTTGCTAGCTTGAATAAGAAAAAGTGGGAATTAGTAGAGGAGTTTAATGCAACTCCTTTCGCTGAAGTTGAACATCAGCAAAGCTTAATTAGAAATCTTTTTGGAAAAGTCGGTAGCAATTGCTATGTTAACAAGCCTTTTTATTGCGATTACGGATGCAATATTGAAGTCGGAGATAACTTTTACGCTAACGCGGATTGTCTCTTTTTAGACGTATGCAAAATTAAGATTGGAAACAACGCGTTTTTAGGCCCTCGCGTTATGATTTTAACTCCGTGTCATCCTATTGATGCTGAAGTGAGAAACAGCTTGTTAGAATACGGGAAAGAAGTTGTCATTGGTGACAATGTTTGGATCGGTGGAGGAGCTATTATTAATCCTGGCGTAACAATTGGCGATAATGTAGTAATAGGTTCGGGCTCAGTTGTGACAAAATCCCTTCCTTCTGGCGGTGTTTACGCTGGTAATCCGTGTCATTTAATAAGAAAAATTACTGAAGAAGATCACGCTTATTGGGAAAAGAAAAAGCAAGAGTACTACTCTGAATAGTCGCTCTTGTTATCATTTTCTTTTTCTTCTGTTGTTTTTGTCTCTTCTGAAATTTCCTTTTCTTTATCTTTTTTTAATTTTTTAGCAATGGACTGAATGAAGTCATTAATTTTATCTGCGTGGCGGTAAGAGTAGATGAAAAGAGCAATGGCGAGAATAATTAAGATTACTAGGATTGTTATACCCCACCACGTATCGTAAGGAAGATATCCTCCTGGGCCTAAAACGGTGTTAATTAGAGTAGAAGTTATCCTAGTAAAAAGCTGGATTATTAAAAAAGTTACCCAGTGCATTGAGGTAATACCCGCAACTGAACAAAGTAAGTCATCGGGGAAGAACGGGAAAAGGAACATGAAGAAAAGAATCACCGTTTCTTTCCCTTTCATTCTTTGCAAATAGTCTTCGACCATTTGCTTGTCTCCGGCAATCCAGTACACGAACCTTTTGCCTATCCATCTTCCTAAAAAGAAAGCCAGAATTGATCCGGAGATTATTCCTATGTATGAATACAAGAAACTCAAAGCGGGACCGAATAGATAATTGCCTGCGAAGATGACGATAGAGGAAGGAATGGGAATAAAAGTAACTTGCAAAAAGCAAATGAGAATGTAAGCAACTGGAGCCCAAAATCCAGTTTTAGAAATAAGTTCTTGGATTTGCTCCTGGCTTATATTCGTATAGCCAAAATGACGCAGTATTAAATATCCAGCTAAAACAATTCCACCTATTATTAATGTGGTTATGCACAGTTTAACAATGGACTTTTTGACTTTCTTTTTCTTTTCTGGACTCCAAGATGAATACGACATGTTTATATTATATATATTTATTGCCTGAAATTAATGGTTTAGCTTAGCTATTGACAGCTTGACTATAATAAAAGTGAGGAAGGAAAGACACGTTAGCTTCTCTAGTACTTCCTAGAAAAAATCCTTGGCAAATAGACGTTAGAAAAAGGAGGGGAATATAAATAGTAAGTTTCCAAAAAGTCGTCGTTATATCCTCTCACAAATCCGTTAGTAAGATAAGATAAAGCCAAGGTGAGACGTTTCAAGATTCATACCTCTAGAGAAGTGTAGTCATTCCTTCCTTTTATCTTGATATATGGGCTGAAAAGCTCTTTTTTTGTTTCTAGTGAAAAAATATAATTATCTGCGGAGGAAATTATGAATATTTATAAAGAGCTTACAGAACAACTTTCTAACTTACCAGATTATTCATCAAAGCCGGCAGTAGCTTTGGAGACTACTATTGTTTCTCATGGTATGCCGTATCCTGCTAACGTTGAAACTGCCATTGCTTTGGAGCATGAAATTACCGCTCAAGGAGCTATCCCTGTAACTATTGGCATTGTTAAAGGTCAAATAAAAATTGGTATGACTCCGGATGAGATTGATTTTTTTGCTAAACACCACGAAGAGATTGTTAAAGTATCTCGCAACAACCTCGGTTATGTTCTTGCTAATAAACTTTCAGGAGCCACGACTGTTGCCGCAACGATGCTAATTGCTAATTTAGCTAACATCAAAGTTTTTGCTACTGGTGGTATTGGCGGAGTTCACCGTGAAGGGAACGAGACGTTTGATATTTCGGCTGACCTTTTGGAATTTTCTAAATCAGAAGTTAACGTTGTCTGTGCTGGTCCTAAAGCTATTTTAGATTTACCTTTGACTTTGGAATATTTAGAGACTAACGGAGTACCTTTAATCGGTTATAAGACCGATTATCTTCCGATGTTTTATTCTGCTAAGTCCAATTATCGTTTGGAGCAGAGAGCGGATAGCGTTGAAGACTTAGCTAACATAATAAATTCTTACAGGGCACTGAATCTCAAACAAGGCTGCTTAGTTGTTAATCCGATTCCTGATGAAGACTCTTTAGATCCTACTCAAATCGAAATTGTAATTGAAAAGGCTTTAGAACTAGCGAAAGCTAACAATATTAAAGGCAAGGCTGTTACCCCGTATTTGTTAGATTATTTGAATCACCATACTGGTGGAAAAGCTTTAAGCGCCAATATTTCTCTAGTTAAAAATAACGCCCGTCTAGCAGGTAAATTGGCGGTGTCTCTTTTGAGTGAATAGTTTTAGCAGGTGGATAAGAATATTGCTAAAAATTAGCACTCAAGTATTGACATTGCTAAAATGATGGCTACAATAAATAGCAGGAGGAATAAACAAATGATTAAACCTTTACACAACTACGTTCTATTAGAAGCCAAAAAGGATGAAAAGATGGTTGGTAGCATCGTTGTTACCAGTGAAGTTGAAAAGAAAAATATCGCTACTGTGGTCGCTATTGGGCCTGGTTATACTAACGAACACGGTGAGTTAATTAAACCTTCTTCTGAAATTAAAGTTGGAGATCGAGTCTTGTATAAAGAATATTCAACAACTGAATACAAAGAGGGAGATAAGAAGTATTTCTTGCTTAAAGACAGTGATATTATCGCTGTTATTGAATAAGGAGATTGATTATGGCTAAGGATATTAAATACGGAAAAACCGCAAGAGATTTAATGCTTAAGGGTGTCGATACTTTGGCTGACACCGTGAAGTTGACTTTGGGACCTAAGGGCCGCAATGTCGCTTTGGATAAAGGATACGGTTCACCTTCTATCGTTAACGATGGTGTTTCTATCGCTAGAGAAATCTCGTTGAAAGATCCGTTTGAAAATATGGGCGCTCAGTTGGTTTATGAAGTTGCTAACAAGACTAACGATGTCGCCGGTGATGGTACTACTACCGCTACTGTTTTAGCTCAAGCTTTTATTCACAAAGGCTTGGAATATGTCGATAAAGGAACTAATCCGGTTCTCTTGCGCCAAGGTATTGAAAAAGCTGGACACGCTGTTGCTGATGAATTGATTAAGATTTCTAAACCGGTCGCTACTGATGAAGATATTCAGTCTGTCGCAGCTGTTTCTTCAGGCGATCAAGAAATCGGTGAAATCATTGCTGAAGCTATGAGAAAAGTTGGTAAGTCTGGTGTCATTACAGTTGATGAATCTAAGACTTCCGAAACCACATTAGAAGTTGTTCAAGGTTTGCAATACGACAAAGGTTATATGTCACCTTACATGATTACTAACAACGAAAAGCGCACCGCTGAACTCGAAGACGCTTACGTTTTAGTTACTGATCAGAAATTGAGCAATATTCAAGATATCTTACCTTTGCTTCAATCTATTGTCGAAGCTAGAAAGCCGTTGCTTATCATTGCTGATGATATCGATAACGATGTCATGTCTACTTTGATTGTTAACAAGTTAAGAGGTACCTTTAATATCGTTTGCACCAAGGCTCCGGAATTTGGTGAAAATCAAAAGAATATGCTTCAAGATATCGCTATTACTACTGGAGCAAAGTTCATTTCTAAAGATTTAGCGATGGAAATTAAAGATGTCACTATCGATGATTTAGGTTCTGCTAAAAAGATTACCGTTACTAATGAAAACACAACTATTATCGATGGATGTGGACAAAAAGAAGCGATTGAAAACAGAATTAGCGAGCTCACTCAGCAAGAAGCTAACACCACTTCTGAATACGATAAGAAGAAATACGCTTCTAGAATTGCTAAGCTCTCTAACGGCGTTGCTGTTATTAAAGTAGGCGCTATTACTGAATCGCAACTCAAAGAAAAGAAACTTAGAATCGAAGACGCTTTGAACGCTACCAAAGCCGCTGTTAGCGAAGGTATCGTTACCGGTGGTGGTTCTGCTTTATTAAGTGTCTATCAGACTTTGAAAGACAGCTTAAAAGATAAGAACAGCGATGTTCAAAAGGGTATCAATACCGTTATTGATTCTCTCTCTGCACCGCTTTATCAGATTGCCGCTAACGCTGGATATGAAGCTAGCGATATAGTTGAAAAGCAAAAACGTCAACGCAATAGCAAAGTTGGCTTTGATGCTAAGAACGGCAAATGGGTTGATATGTTTGAAGAGGGAATTGTTGATCCTACTAAGGTTACTAGAAGCGCAGTTCTTAACGCTTCTTCTATCGCGGCGATGTTTGTTACTACCGAAGCTGCAGTTTCGGAAATTAAAGAAGAAAAACCCGCGGAAGCTAATCCGGCTAACCCGATGTATTAATCTGAAACTAAAAACAAGTCAGGAAGAGATAATTGATATGCTCCTTCTAAAGTAGACAAAGCTAATAATGAATATCCCCTGGGGATATGGCAAAAAACAAAGTCTACTTTAGGAGGATTTTTTTATGGAAAGAAAAGCAAATCACAGTAAAGAGATAAAAAATAAGGTGTAAAAAATATCTAAGAGTGAATAAAACATTAACTTAAATAGCGTTCGACTTAGGTTCTTCAGCAAAATATTTAAATGAAATATTGTTTATTCAAATTATTCAAATCTAAATAATTACAAGCGTAAAAATTTTAAAAAATCCCCCTTTAAATTTCACCAATTATTAGGACAAATTTTTTAGGGGATATCAAGCTTACTGCCATCCAATCGCAATTTTGATACATTGCACACCATTGCAACTGTAGCAACATCGTAAATTGAATGTGATCAGATTATGAATTATTATGCCTAATAAGTTCTATCTCATTTAACTCATATGTAACT
>JADING010000017.1 GCA_017694135.1 Candidatus Scatoplasma merdavium | reverse complement strand
CTATATAAAAAATACGTGAACGCTAGCAATGAATCTGAAGAAGCTTCAAAGCGCTTGAGAAGATACAAGCTATTGAGAGTCTTTCTTTGGGTATTAGTTGTTATTGGTATTATCGCCTGTGCCATCGGTGTGTATTCGCTGATATCAAACGGATATACTCTGCCGATGCTTATCACTGCTATTGTTGGTGGCTTAATTGCAATCGCGCTTTTAATTGTCATTTTTATACCGGTTAAAAACAAGATTAAAATCCTCGTTGAAGAGAGCAAGCACAAAGATGAATTCCGCCAGAAGTGCGAAAGAGAATGCTACGAACAAATTTCTCCTTTGTATCAGATGTTTTCCGATGAAGATTTCCTCAATATCGTAAAACAATCGACCTCTATTTTTTCTTTAGATCCAGTTTTAAAACCAGAAAAACTTGCGATGTTTAAAGCCTTATATAACTGCGGGGAACTTTTTGACAACGATGAAAGTGTCACCGAAGTTAGTTCAGGCGATATCGCTACTAACCCTTTCTTAAGGTTTAAGACTTATAAGACTTCGATGTTTAACAAAGTGTACACTGGGTCGATAACTATTCATTGGACTGAAACAAGAAGAGATTCTGACGGTGACTTAGTGACTGTCCACCGTTCGCAAGTCCTAACTGCATCTGTCACTCGTCCAGCACCAATGTATTACACCGGGGCGTATGTAGTTTATGGTAACGAAGCGGCTCCAAACCTCTCTTTTTCTCGCCAACCTTGTAAATTAAACAAGGATTTCGATGAGAAAGATGTTGAAAAATACGTGAAAAAAGTCAGCAAAGACATGATTAAACTCTCGCAAGATTCTATTGAAAAAGGCGGTAGTTTCCAAATTATGGGAAACGAGAAGTTCGAAGCGCTGTTCGGGTGTACAGATCGAAATAACGAAGTTGAATTCCGCTTGCTATTCACTCCGCTTGCCCAGACAAATATGGTTGATTTAATCTTGCAAAAAGAACCTTACCCCGATGACTTTGTTTTTGTTAAGCGCAATAAGCTCAATATTATTTGCTCTGAGCACGCTAAACACAAAGATTTTTCTGAAAGCCAAATTGGGAAAATATTAAGCGGTGAAGAAATGAGAACTAACTTTATCGATTTGATTTCTCAACATTTTGCCTCGTTGTTTTTTGAACTTGCCCCGATTCTTTGCATACCATTGTATCAGTTGACCGAAGCGGGGAAATTTGATCCAAAGCAGTGTTCTAACGTCTCTTCTTACGAAGCTGAATCTGTCTGTAATTTGATGGATCATTCTCGTTTTGCTCATCCTGAGACCTGCACTTCGCAAATCTTAAAAGCTCGTTACAAATCCTCAATCGGAAAGACAGATATTTACGATATTGAATCACACTCATATCGCGAGGATCATTACGTTGAAAACGTCTCGGTCATGGGTGGCGATGGAAGGCTTCATATTGTTCCAGTCCCGTATTCGGAATTCGTGCCTTTGGTTAACACCACTCCTATCGCTGTAAAACAGTTTGATAACGATGCGTTTGCACTTAAGAAATTTGCCCGAAATTTCGATTCCCAACACGTTGGAACCACTTGGAGAAGAAGAGTAATGTCTTTCTTCTACGATAAAAACTACTCGGAAGCGGAAGACAGCAAGATAGAAAAAGAAGAAAATGATTTTATCTCTAATCTAAATTCTTAATTTCTTGTTAAAACTATTCAATTTTAATAAAAACTTAATTCTTTTATTGAACTAGCAAGCTGCCTATGTAGCATTTTGATCAGATAGCAATTATAATTAAATCAACGACGAAGAGTTAACTGCCGTTTGACTCGGTTGTGAGCCACAAGGAGGAAACGATATGGCTAATGGTTTAGACGAAATGACTGGTCCGGTCAACGAACAAGGACGCGATGTTAACGTTATTCAAAAACAGATTCCGGTTAAAGTCGGTGTCGGCTCGACGATTTTCCAAGTTATACTTTGGGTTCTCGGTATTATTCCCGGCGTCATTTTCTTATTTATGAAAATTAATGCCGCTAAGTACCTTCGTCAATTAGAGCAAAAGATTCAAAAAGACGCTTCAACTATCGATAACTATCTTGAGCAGAGAGTTGTAATTTTGCAAAATGCCGCTAAACTTCTCGATAAAGCTATCGATTTAGATAAGGATACTTTTTCAAAGATTGCTGCTTACCGTTCAGGAACTAACACCAACGCCGATGCAGCGAGAAACGATGCGCAGCAGAATATCGACAAGCTCTTTGGTCAAATCTCCGTCGCATTTGAAAATTACCCTGATTTGAAAGCTCACAACGAAATCGAAACTTGCTTGCAGCAAAACAGCTACTTGCAAAAAGAAATCACTTCAGCTCGTGAACTCTACAACGATACCGTCTATCGTTGGAACGCTGATATTCAAGCGTGGCCTACCAAGATGATCGTTGCGGCTAAAAATGGTTATACCACCCGTATTCCGTTCTCTGCTTCCGCTGAAGTTAAGCAAGCGGCTCGTGGAACTTTCTTCTAATTTCTGCTGAAAACTCAATTTATTTCAAAAAGCCCTTCGGGGCTTTTTTAGTTTTCTGACAAATTACATATATTATATGTTATATTAATAGACGGGTTTAACCCAGGGGAGTAGCTTAACTGATATTTAGCGTCAGTTCGAAAGAGATAAATCTCTCTTTCCGCTTTATCAGGCGCTTAGTGCGTTGCAAGACCTATAAGAGGTAATAACATGTACGAACTAAAATCCGCCAAAGAAACGGTCGCTGAGTTAGTGAGTGATGAAAAAAGCGGACTCACTAGCGAAGAAGCGAGCAAACGCTTAGCTCAGTATGGTCCAAATGAGCTACTCGAAAAGAAAAAAGAACCGCTTATAATTACTTTTTTAAAGCAGTTTAACGATCCGATGATTTACATCTTGATCGCCGCTGCTGTTATCTCACTTGTTGTTTCAATAATTGAGAAATCCGAAGAGTGGATTGACGCTATCATTATTTTCGCGGTCATTTTATTGAATTCCACGATTGGAACAATTCAAGAACACAAGGCTTCTCAAGCTTTAGAAGCTTTAAAAAATATGTCTTCACCACTAGCGATTGTTAAGCGCGATGGGAAGATTAGTGAAGTAAAGGCTAAAGAATTAGTCCCAGGAGATATCGTTATCATTGAAGAAGGTAACGTCATTCCTGCGGATGTAAGACTGTTAAAGACTTCGAATTTTAAAGCCGATGAATCTTCTTTAACCGGTGAATCGGTTCCGGTAAATAAAGATGCATCTTTAGTTTTAAGCGGGGAAGTTCCATTGGGCGATAGGCTTAACTGCGCTTACTCTTCATCTATTTGTTCATATGGTAGAGGTGAAGCTATTGTTGTCGCTACCGGTATGAATACGGAAATTGGTAAGATTGCAAACCTTTTAAACAACGAAGAAGAAAACTTAACACCGTTGCAGAAAAAGCTCGCTGAGCTTTCAAAAATTCTCGGCTTCGCAGCTGTCGGCATCGTTATTGTTATGCTTATTGTTTCGCTTTTTAAAGTCGACTACGCTGGTTCGGAAGTGGCTTCGGAGATCTTACAGAACTTCATATTAGCTATTTCTTTGGCTGTTGCTGCTGTTCCGGAAGGTTTAACAGCGGTTGTTACAATCGTTTTATCTATCGGTACCCGCCGTATGTCGCAAGCCCACGCTATCGTAAAGAAACTGCCATCGGTTGAAACCTTAGGTGCTGTCAATGTCGTCTGCTCGGATAAAACTGGTACTTTGACGCAGAACAAGATGACAGTTACTTATTGCTACACCCCAAGTTTCTACGGAAAAGTCGAGGAAAACAAAGACCCTAAACTCTTGGAAGTTTTAGCTTACGGAATGTGTTTAGCTTCTAACGCTTCTATTGAAAACGGCGTTTACGGCGATCCTACTGAAGTCGCTTTAGTTGACTTAGCGGATAAGATTGGTAAAAAGAAATCTGAATTAGAACAAGTATGTCCGCGTATTGATGAATATCCGTTTGATTCTGTTAGAAAGATGATGTCTGTTAAATGTCACTACAATTCAAAAGACGTCATTTTCACAAAGGGAGCTCTTGATTCTGTTTTAAAGCACACAACTCACATTTTAGATAACGGTACAGTTCGTCCAATTGAAAAGAAAGATATTGATGCTGTTGAAAAAGCTGCTGCCGATATGTCTGAGATGGCTTTAAGAAACCTCGCTCTCGCTTATAAAGAGAGTTCTGAGCTAACTGAAGAGAATCTGATTTTCGTCGGTTTAGTCGGTATGGTTGATCCTCCTAGAAAAGAAGCTGGACCTGCTGTCGCTTTATTTAAGAAGGCTTCTATCCGCACTATTATGATTACCGGTGATCATCGCGACACCGCTTATGCGATTGCTAAAGACCTTGGAATTGTCGAAAACAAAGAACAGTGTTTATCAGGAGCTGATATCGATAATATGAGTTTCGATGAGCTCCGCGAAAAAGTTAAGACTACTTCGGTATTTGCTCGCGTCTCTCCTGATAATAAAGTTTCTATCGTCAAAGCCTTAAAGGCCAATAATGAAATTGTTGCTATGACTGGGGATGGTGTCAACGACGCTCCTTCATTAAAAGCTGCTGATATCGGTATCGCTATGGGTATTACCGGCACTGATGTTGCTAAAGGCGCTGCTGATATGATTTTAACTGACGACAACTTCGCTTCTATTGAAAAAGCGGTTGAAGAAGGAAGAAACATTTATAACAACGTCAAGAAAACTATTATCTTCTTGCTTTCTTCTAACTTAGCGGAAGTCTTAACTATCTTCTTAGTTACCGCGTGCTTTTCCTTGCCGACACCGTTAATTTCTATCCACTTGTTGTGGGTTAACTTAATCACTGACTCACTTCCAGCCTTGGCCTTAGGTATGGATAAAAAAGATAAGCACATTATGGAACAGAAGCCGCGTCCAGCAAACGAATCTCTGTTTGCTAACGGGGCAATTTGGAAAATATGTGTCTACGGTGTTCTCTTCGCTGTTATAACAATCGGCTCGTTCTTGTACTTCCCGGTCGCTGATGGCGGCTGCAATCCGTTTGACTTCAACGCTATTAACAACTACTTCGCTAACGATCCTGACCACTTAAAAGAAGCTCAATCGCTTGCCTTTACTTGCTTAGCGGTTTCAGAGCTGTTCCACATGTTTGGTATGACCGATATGGATCATTCTATTGTCTATGTGTTCAAAGACAATAACAAGATGCTCTGGCTCTCCTTTGTTATCGGTATCGCCTTGCAGGTCTTAGTTACTGAAGTTCCAGGCGTTACAAGCGTCTTCAAGACTTCAGAACTCTTAGCTAGAGAGTGGCTCGTGTTAATCGTTGTCAGTTTAGCTCCTATCTATCTGCACGAACTCATAGTATTAGGAAAGTTCATTAACAAGAAAGTTCAGCAGAAAAAAGCAACGGCTTAAAAAGTTGTACCTCAGATAAACTGAGGTACTTTTTTCTTGTAAAAATACTAAAAAATCAATAACATTTTAAATATGGGGAAATTCTTTTTGTTTAATTACCTTCGCAACATTGCTGATAAATCTAAATTAGTTGCGCATTCTTCTTACAAGACCTATTACGATAGATATTCTTACTTGTTTTCTGACTACGCTAGTTTAAACGAGTTCGATAATATTTCAACTCCTTTTGATTTAGTGTGTTCGTGTATTGTTTTAGAAGGAATAAACAACAAGTTGAAGATTGAAGGGGAATCTGAACTTTATCAAGAAGCGAACCTCAAAGA
>JADING010000016.1 GCA_017694135.1 Candidatus Scatoplasma merdavium | reverse complement strand
TTTCATATAGAGAAAAGACGATGTATTTTTAGAAATCTAATTCTGAAAATCTCTGGGTGTCTTGAACTTTAATCTCTTCAAAAATATTATCAAAAAGATTATACATGGCATTTCTCTGCTCACTGCCATATGTAATTGAGGATATAAAGTCTTCTTCTGTTTTAAAGGATGAAACAAAGGTTAAACAGCCTATTTTTCTTCTAATTGATAAAAGCGAAGAATACAGAGTGTTAATCTTGTTGTTTCTTACTAATTCAAATCCGGCATCACACACAAATAGAACATCGGCTTTGGCAGCTGATTCAATTTTTCTTGTTATAGATGCGTAATCGTCTAATGATGACATAGCGGCATTAAAGGAATTCTTGGCATCAATAACAGCGACTTTCATCCCGATTTTAGCGGCTAAAAACGCAGTAGCTAATAAGATTGCTTTTCCATTTGTATCCATTGAATACAAATAGTAACCTAAATGCTTTGTCTCTGAATTCTTACTTAAATTTAAAACTTTCGAAACGCACTTACTACCAACTTTAGAGAAAGAATGCTCTATCGCATTTTTGTTAAATGCACCTATAGCCTTATCGGCTAGCGCGTATATTTTCATCTTTTCATAATCGCTAACATAGATGTTTTTTAAAGATTCGTCAATTTTTTTTAAATATTGACACATCTGTAATTTGTCTTCAAAAGAATTGTTTTCTTCTATGTAATACGGACTAGATACAAATCCTTTTTTATCTTGTTTTTTGCATTGGTAATAACCTAGACATTCTTTACAAGGTAATTTGTCTTCTAATACGCGGCGAATTGAAGGTAAGGAGGAATCAATTGCGGAATTTAACTTGTCTTTATCTAAACACAATTCCGACAATTTGTTTTGCAATTCAAAATCAGAAGATAGCATCTCCTTGGTAATCTCATCTTGCTTTTTTAGAAAGTCTGGAGAAATTTGCTTAAAGAGGTTAGATATATCCATTACATTCTCCCTCCTAACACAGACCAATAATCGTTAGTTTCATTTTCGTCTTCTTTTTGGGAAGTTTCACTGACGCTAACTACATTGCTATCGCCTTTTGAATCTTGGACGTAATCTTTCTTTCTTCTTTTTTTCTTTGCGTAATTTAAGTCCTGCTGATATAAAAACGCCATGGCATCAGAGGCAGTGCGAATGTTTTGATACTTTAAAGAGGAAGCGACCTTTTTAACGTATTCGCTTGGTAATTTGCCCTGGCACTTTTCAAAAGTGTAATCCAAAATACAGTTAATTAAAGCGTGCGACAGATTACCTTTTGAAGATAGTTCATTGATTAAAGTTAAATAATCATCAGGAATATATGACGTCTTTAATATGCGCATGAGGAACTCTTTTGGTGCTGAGTGTTCCATTTGAAAAACCTTGTTTGAAAAATCAGATGTACCAAAAGCGGAATTGATGTTTTCCTTTTGATCTTCGAAGCGGTATGAAAATACGTCTTTTGAATACTCTTCAAAAGCGTTGATATCAAAGTGGCAAACATCGCTTTTAGCCTTTGATGATGCAATCAGTGCTGCTTGTTTTGGGGTTAATGCGTAAAGAGAAGACAAACGTTTGATTTCTGAGAGACTAGAAGTATACACGGATGGATCATCTTGGAGCTCTTTGATTTCTGAAATGAAATCATCGATGCTAAATTCCCCTTCAATAGCTTTTCTAATATCGCTTTTTTCTTCAGTTGGTGCCTTAATGTTACGAAGGCTTTCAACCGCGATATCGTAAACATCAAAAAAGTTCGATGAGACATCGATGTAACCATCTGGTATCTTGTCTTCTTTGAGAAATCTCATTTTTAATTTGTCAAATTCAGCTTCACCAACTGAGCCTAACAAGCCTCCAGAAAGAATCTCATTAGAGAAGAACTTTGATGCATTATACGCTTCTAAAACTTTGACAATATAAGAAATTTTCTGATTGTCTTCATATCGATAAGTTATAACTAGTCCTACGCCTTCAAGCTTGTGCAAAGCGATGGATAAGGCGGTGTCGTTTTGAAACCCAGTTAAAGAAAGAAGTTTCTCCCCGCTTAAATAACTCGCTTCACCGTTTAAAGAATTCAAGCAAAGATAAAGGCCTAAACCGTCTGACTTAATCAGAGGCAAATAAAGAGAAGTTAAAACATCTTGTTCCTCAGAAGACAGATGCTTCCCATCTCTAACGATAATAAGTGAAGATGAATCAATTACAATCACGTTTTTAATATAGCACATTGTTAGACTTTCGTTTTTAACAATTAACTCCGTGATGCAAAATTAAAATAAATGGTATGTCAAAGAGAAAATATAAAATAAATAGTTCACTTAAGCGCTTACATGAGTGATATTTTAGTTAAGAAAAAACAAAACTTGTTATTATTAAAGAGATAAAAGGATTATTTACACATGGTTAAAAGAATTGCAATTCTGACATCTGGTGGCGATGCTCCAGGAATGAACGCTTGCATTAGAGCTTGCGTCCGCGCTGGATTGAAAAACGGTTATGAAATGTTTGGCATTCACAACGGCTATCGTGGCCTTATCAACGATGAAATTGAACCGCTCGGCCGCCATTCGGTATCGGAAATTATTAACCGCGGTGGTACGATATTAGGCACCGCTCGTCTCGACTCTTTTAAAACTTTAGAGGTACAGCGCAAGGCTGTTGAAATTCTATCTTCTCACCGCATCGATGCCCTTATCGGTATCGGAGGAGATGGGACTTACCGCGGACTCATGGCTCTTTCTAAACTCGGAATTACTACTATTGGTCTTCCGGGAACTATCGATAACGACATCACTTCTTCCGACTATACTATCGGATTTGATACGGCTTTAAATACCGTCATTCAATGCGTTGATAAATTGAGAGACACTTCTTCTTCTCACCAGCGCTGCTCCATTATTGAAGTTATGGGAAATCACTGCGGTGACTTAGCGGCTTACGCTGGTTTAGCCTGCGGTGCGGAAATGGTTATTACAACCGATACTCCTGTTACGAAAAACCAAGTTATTGAGTTTTTGCAGCAGCAGCGTAGAACTGGCAAACAGCACGCTATCATTCTAATTTCTGAAAAGATAACTGACGTTCACGAGTTTGCTCACGAAATCGCTCACAAGTGCGGTTTTGAAACACGGGCCGAAGTCTTAGGTCACATGCAACGCGGCGGTTCTCCTTCCGCATTTGATCGCTGCCTGGCTTCTCGCTTAGGTGTCTTCGCTATCGATTGCATCTCAAAAGGGGTTTCCTCTGCTTGCTGCGGTATTGTGCAAAATAAACTCACATATTACAATATTGAAGATGCTTTGAAGTTGCCACAAAGTTCTACTGTCGAGTTCGTTCGCACCTCACAGCTCATAGGTTAATTAGAAGGGATAAACTGCAAAATTTATGTCAATTAACATCAAGAAGAAAACTAAAATTGTCTGTACAATCGGTCCGGCCTCTTCCGATAAAGAAGTTCTTAAAAGAATGATTGAAGCCGGCATGAATGTCGCAAGATTAAACTTCTCTCACGGTTCTTACGAAGAGCACTTGGGTAAAATTAACACCATCAGAGAAATCGAAAAAGAAGAAGGTGTTATTATCCCTATTATGCTTGATACCAAGGGACCGGAAATTCGCACTCACAATTTTAAAGGCGGAGAATGCACGTATGAAACTGGCGATATCGTCAGAATATATATGAAAGAGGTTTTAGGTGATAGAACTCAGTTCTCAGTTACTTACCCTCAGCTTTTCGATGATTGCAAAGTCGATGATGTTATCCGCTTAGATGATGGTAACATCGGATTTGTTGTCACTGAAAAAGACAGTAAGAATCACTGTTTAGTCACCCGCTGCTTAAATCGTCACACCGTCAAAGATGAACGCGGTGTCAATTGCCCTGACACTCACTTGAATATGCCTTACATCTCTGAAAAGGATTTCAACGATTTAGTTTGGGGATGCCAAAATAAGGTCGACTACATTTCCGCTTCTTTCATCCGCAACAAAAAAGATATTGAAGATATCCGCAAAGTCTTAGATGAACACGGCGGTGAAAATATTAAAAT
>JADING010000138.1 GCA_017694135.1 Candidatus Scatoplasma merdavium | reverse complement strand
AAATATGGTTTTTCCAATAAAACTGACGTGACATATTTAGTTGGACAGCATTTACAAAATGGGTGTTTGAACACTTGATAATTATAATTATTGCTTTATAATGGTTTATGTTGCGCAAATTCGACCAAGTGCTAAGTTACGTCGTTAAACTGTTCTTAGTTTTAAGAAAGGAGAAAACTTATGAAAAAGCTTACATGCGTTTTAGGCTTAGCTCTCGCTGCTACTTGCTTCGGTTTAGTTGCGTGCGATGATCAAGCCAACAGCAGTTCCGCTAGCTCTAGCGAAACCGCCAGCTCTTCGACTGGTTCTTCAGAATCTTCTGAAGTTTCTTCGTCGGAGTCCTCGTCATCAGAAGAAAGTAGCTCTTCTGAACACGAGCACAATTTCGTTTACACCACCACTAAGGAAGCCACTCTCTTTGAGCCGGGAAGTGAAAAGGGTGTCTGCGAAGCAGATGATGCTGAAGATGTTCGTGCCATCGCTGCTGAAGGTACTACTAAAGATGTCATCAAGTATTTCACCACTTATGCTGAAGGTATCACTGCTGGTGAAAAAGGTGTGATTTTAGGTATCAGCGAAGAAGATGGCTGCGGTGCTTCTACTTATTTCAACAAGAAGACTGAAGCTAGTGATGCTGACAAGAACTTGGCTTGGGATGGTTCTAAAACCAAGATCGCCTTCGATTTAGATTTGTCTACCATGGAAAAGGGTGAGCAAGTTTCTTTCGTTCTCGCCTTTAACTACGATAATGAAGGTACTCTGGCTCACGCCACTGAAATTCGCGTTGGTATTATCAAGGAAGAAAATGGTTATAAGTTCAACGTTTTGTCTGGTATCAACTGGTCTGATCACAGCGCTGAAGCTGCGATTATTGAACAAGGTCACGCTTTTACTGAAAGTGAAGTCACTGTTTCTTTCACCGCTAAATTATCTGAAGACAAGAAGACTGTCTCTTACGGAATTGGCGTTGATGATGATGTCATAGAAGGTACCGCTGCTTCCACTAATGAAATCGTTGGTTTCCGTTATCTTTGGAACACCTACACTGATGCTGAAGGTATTGAATTATCTAATTTAGTTAGATATACCTACACCGGTTCTGAAGCCACTTTGCTCGAAGACAGCACTGAGGTTGAAACTTTGTTAGCCACTGGTGAAACTGAGAACTTAACTGAAAAGGCTTGGGGTACTACTGCTGAAGGTGTTGCTGCCGCTTTTGAAAACGACTACAATCCTAGTGCAGCTGCTCCGGTTGAAAAGGGCGTTCAATTAACTGAAAACGAAGGCACTGGTGCTAACGCTTATTTAGATTCTGATAATAACTACGATTGGGATGGATCTGAAGTTACCATTTCTTTCGATTTAGATTTATCTAATTTAGAAGATGGTGATCAATTGACCTTCTCTTTGAGAGTTAATACTGAAGAAGATAAAGGCGCTGATGACGGACAGGGAACTTTCGGTTATTACGATGAATATTTCATTGGTATTGCTAAGAAAGGTAACCAATTCCACTTTGCCGAATTAACTGGTATCGATTGGTCTAACAATCAAACCAATTACAACACCATCGTCGCTTCCAGCAAGACTTTCACTGAAGCTGAAGTCACCGCTAGCTACACCTTCTCTTACAATGAAGCTGAACACGAAATGATTTATGTCTTAGGTGTTGGCGAATTGGAAATTGAAGGAACTACTGCTTATGGCGCTGAATACGGTGATCCTATCGGTTTCCGTTATCTTTGGAACACTACTAACACTGCTGAAGGTGGAGTCACTCTTTCTAACCTCCATTTAGTTCACGCTGCTGAATAGTCTAATTTAAAGTTGATTTTAGCCCCTCTGCTTTATTTGGTAGAGGGGTTTTTGCTTGTTAATAAAACGGCAGTTTAAGTAAATTACCTTTTAAGAAATGTTAAAAACCTCTAAGTTTTTGGGTGCTGGCTTGAAAGGTTATTTGTTTATGTTATAGTAAAAATGTAAGAGCCTTATCGGTTCTTGCCCCCCAAAAACCTAGTGTTTTTTGTACACGAAATTTATCAGAAAGCTTTTGTTTTCTGAGAAAGGAGGGTGGCAAGGGCTCAATCAGATCAGTGGAAATAGAATGCATCAATCATGTTGACGCATTTTTTTGTTGTTATTAGTTGGACTGCTTAAGAAAGGAAAAATTATGAAAAAAAAGCTCTTCAGTATTTTAGTTTTATCTACCGCTATGTTAATGACTGCCTGTGATACAGGAACTAGCGGAGAAAATTCTTCTAGTACGGTGTCGACTTCAAGCGAAAGCACTTCTAGCGTGGCGCCTGTTGTTGGTATTACTGTTACTTCTCAAGGCAATTTAACTTCCATTGAGGAAGGTCAAACTCTTCAATTGAGCGCTGTTTGCACTCCTAGTGAGGCCAGCCAAAATGTCACTTGGTCAACTTCCTCTTCCACTGTTGCGACGGTTTCTAGCACTGGTTTAGTTACTGCGGTTGGTAAGGGTAATGTAGTTATTTCTGCCACTTCAGTTGATTATCCTTCTATTAAGGGCAATTTCAATTTAATCGTTACGGAAAAACAGGTTGAAGTTGTCGCTCCTACTTCTATTAGTTTAAGCGCGGAATCAACTACGGTTTCTGCTGGTGAAAGCTTAACTATTCAACTTAGTGTGACGCCGGAAAACGCTTCTAAAGATGTTGTTTGGACTAGCTCTAATACCGATGTGGCCACTGTTTCGAATGGTAATGTTAGAACAATAAGTGAAGGAACTTCCGTTATAAGAGCTACTTCACGCGTTGATGATTCAGTCTACGGAGAAATTAGTATTACTGTTGAAACTGCTCAAGCTCCGGATCCTACTGTCGATTGGTCAACAGTTGAATATTCTACTCACGAACAATACATATCCGCTGAAGATGGTACCGCTATTAAGGTTAAGGGTGTTGTTACCCATATGACTGCTGTCAAAGATGGCTCAGTCAATTACTTTATCCAAAATGGAACTTCTGGCTATATGGTTTATGGTCAGAATGTGACTTTCTATCCGGTTGAAGTTGGTAAGACTTATGAAGTCGGTGGTTTTAAATCCTATTATTATCAAGGTCAACATCAGATTGGCGATGTCGAGCTCTTTAAAGAAATCGATGAGGACATCAAAGTAACTGAAGCTGATGTCACTTCGCTCGATTTAGCTAGTTTGGATGCTACTACTGCTTACTTTGGTTCTCGCGTTTCGGTTGAAGGGGTAGTTTTAACTGAAAAAGATGATATCAGTGAGACTAAATCTTATTCTATTTTCGCTGAAAACAACGGCACGCGTTTTACCATCAGAGTTGACAAGAACTATGTTGATGAAGATGAGCTAAGTGAAATATATGCAAAGTTAGATGCTGCTCCTGTCGGGGCGACTTTGGATATTAAGGGCGTAATGTACGCTTTTGGTTACGGTACACCGACTCCGCAGATTATGCTTATGAGCGCTGCTGATGTTACTGTTGGTCCTATTTCTGATTCTGTGTTTGTCGCTAGTGCAGCAGAAGTTTTAACTCTCCCTTATACCATTGATGCTGAGACTGCCACTTACGCTTTACCTACTACGGTTGAAGGATATGATGGCGTTAATGTTTCTTGGACTTCTAACAGCACGGCAGTTAATGTTGATAGTGGAGCTATAAGCCATGGAACTAGCGATGAAATAGTTAAGTTAACTGCTACTATTTCTTACAATGAAGCTTCTACTACCCGTTCTTTCTACGTTAATGTCATGGCTTCTAATGATGATTATTTAGAAGCTGTTCACACTTTGAATTTTGATGATGCTTTACCCGCTTCACAGAACAATAATTCCGATACTAAGCCTGGCTATGCGCTAGGGAACGTTACTTTGGGTAGCCCGGTAGCGAAAACTTGGGCAATGAATTGGGCTTTGATTACCAATTCCGAAAACGACAGCTACAACGGCGCGTTCAGTGCGAGAATGTCTACTAGATCAGAAGATGATCCTGCTTATATCCGTCTCTTAGATGAAGTTGAAGCAGATGTTCTTGAATTTAAGATCGGCTGTTATAACAAAGATAGCTTAGGTCAAATCGTTCGTGTCAAATATTCGATTGACGGCGGTGACACTTACAACTATGTTGAAGCTGAAGAAGATGTCGTTTATGAAGTGGCTATTAACTCTCGTACCTTAGAGACTATTCGCGTCAGTTTGCCTGAAGGTACTAACAGCGTTTCTATTGAAACTTACTCTTCTTTCCAAATCAGAGCTAACGTTGATGATATTGTTTTATACAACGTTAAATAGGGGTTGAGTTTATGAAGCGCAAGTATACTTTGCTATTAGCAGCGGCTTTGCTGTCTTTAGTTTCTTGCAACGATGAAGCTGTTTCCTCAAGTTTATCTTCTTCCAATTCAACCAGCTCTTCTATCAGTTCTAATTTAGCTCCTACTAGCATCAGCATTACCTTTAATGGTAATGCTGCTAGTGAGCTTGATGCTACTATTGGTAGTTCTCTTACCTTGGGTGTTAAGATTGATCAAACTGGATACGAAGATAAGGTTATTTGGACTAGTTCGGATCAGAGCATATTAACTGTTTCTAGCGGAGTTGTTACACCTTTGAAAGAGGGAACAGCTATTGTTAGCGCAACGATTGAAGGATACACTTATTTAAGTAGCTCGGTCTTTATCAATGTCGCTCCAAAAGTTGAGCAGACTGGTGTCGGAAGTGGTTTAAGTAAAGATGATCCTATCTTTAAAGGGTATGAAGGTGGGGAAGAGATTGAAATCTACTTCCTTGAGATGCGTCAGATTTATTCAGATTCTATCTTTATTAAGAAGGGGAATTTTGAAGTTTTGATTGATGCGGGTTACCCTTACGATGGCCTTTATATTTCGGAGTTTTTGAAAGAACATATGCCAGATGGAAGGCTAGATATGCTTATGCTTTCTCACTCTGATGGCGATCATATCGATGGTCTTACTAACGCTTTAGCTGATGTTGAAAATATATCTTTGATGATTGATTACGGTGGAGTTAACACTGGTAATGTCGGAAAAATTAGAGAAAAGTATATAGCTAAAGGAACGAAGTATTATTCTGCATATGATTGCGTTAATTACATCAGTGGGGCCAGCGACAGATTCTATTTAACTGAAGATATTTACTTAGATATTCTCGATACTGGAAATTACGTTACCGCTGATGAAAATGGCGCTAGTAATCCTAATTCGGTCGCTTGTATTTTCAATTACAAAGACTTTAAGTTCTTTACAGGTGGGGATCTCACCTCTTCAAGCGAGGCGGATTTATTGCGAAGAGAGAGTCTGCCGCACGTAACCTTATTTAAGGCTCATCACCACGGTTCAAGCGGCTCAAATTCCCAAGCTCTTTTAGATATGCTTGATCCTGTCGGTGTTGCTATTTCAGCCGCTATAGCTGGTCGCTACGGGCAAGAGCCTGGTCCTGCCAATCCTAATAATACTTACAATTTAGATGGCACTTCTGGTCACCCGCACGATGAAGCTATTGAAAGAATTTACAATGCTCCGAGACTTTCTGAAAATCTCAATCTTTATTGGAGCGGAGTTAATGGGACAATGTGCTTTACTTCCGACGGCTCAGATTCGTTTACTTTCCACGGTTCGCCAACTATGAAAGGGTATTACGATTTGACTCTCACTAATGGAACGCCTGTCTGGGATGATGAGATTAATGATTGGAAGAATAAAGTCACTGGAGAAGAAGATAAAAAACTCCACGAGACTAAGATTTTCAAATTTAGAAATCTCGAATATACCCTTCCTGAAAAATATCAGATTGACTGATTCTTTTCCTCTTTTCGGAGTTACCGGTGTTAAACCGGTAACTTTTATTTTGTTTAAAAATTATTTCGTTTTCTTTGAATGTAAAAAGCCCTGAATCAACTATGAATCCAGGGCTTATAAGCTTTAGTTAATTACTTTTTGAGGTTGTAGAAGGCATCAGCACCAAGGTAGATGGCGGTTTCACCGAGTTCTTCTTCGATTCTCATTAACTGGTTGTATTTAGCGATACGGTCAGTGCGAGATAAAGAACCTGTCTTGATTTGGCCGGCGTTTAAAGCGACGACTAAGTCAGAGATGGTGGTGTCTTCAGATTCACCAGAGCGGTGAGAGACGACGCAGGTGTAGTTGTGTTGAGTGGCGACTCTCATAGCGTCTAAGGTTTCAGTTAAAGTGCCGATTTGGTTGACTTTGATTAAGACGGAGTTAGCGACACCGAGTTCGATACCTTTCTTGACATAGATAGGATTGGTAACAAACAAGTCATCGCCGACAAGTTGAATCTTATCACCGAGTCTGTCAGTGAGTTTCTTCCAACCTTCCCAGTCGTTTTCAGCTAAACCATCTTCTAAGGAGATAAGCGGGTACTTTTCGACGAAGGAGGCATACATCTCAATCATTTCATCGGTGGTCTTTTCGCCTTGACCGGAACGCTTTAAGTTGTAGACTTTCTTTTCTTCATCGTAGAATTCAGAAGAAGCGGTATCCATGGCTAAAGCGATGTCGACACCAGGTTTGTATCCGGCATTTTGAATGGCTTCAACTAATAATT
>JADING010000137.1 GCA_017694135.1 Candidatus Scatoplasma merdavium | reverse complement strand
GAATTAAAAAAACCAATCGATATCGTAACAGTCATCTCTTCATATCAGAGCTTGGAAAAGCAGGGGAATGATTACGTCGGGCTCTGTCCTTTTCACGCGGATCAAAACCCTTCCTTGCACGTCTCGCCATCAAAGCAGATATTTAAATGCTTCTCTTGTCAAACAGGAGGAGACGTATTTACTTACATAAGAAAAAAAGATGGTGTCTCATTTGTTCAGGCAGTTAAGAAAGCTTACCAGATCTGCAAAGTGCCTCTTCCGAAAGATTTCAACTTTCAAGAGAAAGTTAACCCTTATCAAAAAGAGCTTGACGCAATAAAAAAACTCGCAGAATACTACAAGTACGCTTTGAAGACCACTGCGGGAAACAAAGCCTTGTCTTACCTTTATAAAAGGGGATTAAACGATGAAACAATCGATAGGTTTAATATCGGTTACGCTCCAGATAACGCTTATCAAGCCATTGATTATTTAAGAAAGGAAGGCTTTGAAGTTGAGACTTTATACCGGGCTGGAATTTTAAACAGAGAGTCAAAGGACTTAAAAGACCGCAACAGGGATCGAATCGTCTTTCCAATTTCTGACATTCACTTTAACACGGTCGGATTTTCATCACGAAAGTACAACCCTAATGATCAAGGCCCTAAATATATTAATTCGACAGACTCATTGATCTTTAAGAAAGCTGAATTGCTTTATAACTCATCTCTAGCGCTGAATTCCATAAAAAAGAAAAAGGTCGTTTACGTCTTAGAAGGTTTTATGGATGTCATCGCTTTGAATAGGGCTGGGATTGAAAATGCTGTAGGTTTAATGGGAACTGCGTTAACTGTCCAACACCTTAACTTTTTCAAGCGATTGGGAGTTGAGGTTAGGTGCCTGTTAGATTCTGATGAACCTGGTCTTCTCGCTAACACTAAAGCGTTATACGCTCTTTCATCTAATGGTATACCTTGCTATGGCATTGAGCCATTTAAAGATGGAAAAGATGCTGATGAAATCCTTTTTAACAAAGGAAAAGAGGCTCTGATAGCTGCAGTTAATAAGATTGTTATTCCTTATATTTATATTCTTTCATATAACATTAAAGCTAATAAGATTCAGACAGGGGAGCAGAAAGAAGCTTTTATCAAGGCTTATTCTTCTTTGTTTAAAAAGTCTAACCTTATAACTCAAGATGAGATTGCTACTAAGGCTAGTGGATTGCTCAATATATCAAAAGATATTTTTTTAAAGATGAATGAGGAAGTTACGCTTGAGCCTAAACCACAAGTTCAAAGTTTCAATTCTACTTTTGCAAAGCCTAAGAACAATTTCAGCTCTAAAAGCAGTTACAAAGATAATCCACTCGATTACAATTCTGAATCTCTAGCTGTAGACGCAATAAAAAATTACATAAATCACTCTTCTAACCGCGACGAGTTGCCTCCTTTAGTTAGGCAGAACTTTAAAAAGTTCCAAGGTTTGGCAAGAAACGAAGCTCAAATCCTTGTCTACGCCTTGTCTTCAAAAGAGAATTACGAATACTTGTTGAGCAAAGAAGCTGGCAATTTCCGCTTCTATATCGATTCTCTGGCTGAGCTTTTTAAAGAAATACACGAACTTTATTTAACTCTGCCTGCCAGCGATGACTTGACAGTGAACGTACAATTATTATCGGAAGGTTTTTTACCTACTAGCTTTTACACAGACTTAATTAAGCAGATAGAAAACAACATTAAAAATTCTTCTACTTACAATAAGCTTCCGTTTGAACTAGGTGGAGAAAACCCTCATCAAGAATCTGTTCTCGAACTAGCTAAGCGTATTTCTTTGTGCCGGAAACTCGTTATTCCTATTGACTCTTACAGAGACTTTTTTATAACTCACGAGAGAATTGAAGCGGCTTACCGTTTGTATTCGAAGAACAAGATGGAAAAAGAATTAAAGAAAGGATAGATAATGGCGCAGAAAGAAAAAGACAACCAGATTGAAGAAAGCCTTGATATTGTTGAAGAAGAAGGCGAAGAACTATCTTCTTCAATCGACGAATGGGCGAAAGCTTTAATGAAAAAAGCTCACCAGCACGAAGATAAGATCACTCAGGAAGAGATTTTTAAATATCTGGATAAGTTCAATTACTCCGATGATGATTTCGATGAGTTGCTTTCGTATTTAAAGGACAACAATATTGAAGTCATCGATGATATCGGCAGTGAAGAAGATGAGCTCGATGATGATGACTTAGTCTTGGATAAAGACGATGATTTAGAGGGTCTCGATTTAGTTTTAGACGATACTATTTCAAGTAAATCTTCAATCTATATTCCTGATTCTGGCGAGCAGAAAAACAACGATTCGGTCAAGCAATACCTCCGCGAAACTGGTAAGTACCCGGTTTTGAAATCTAAAGAGGAAGAAGTTGAACTTGCGAAAAGAATCAAGGCCGGAGATGAAGAAGCGAAAGAGATGCTCACTAACTGCAACCTTAAACTCGTCATTTCTATCGCTAAACACTATGTCAATCGCGGTATGCATTTCCTCGATTTAATTCAAGAGGGAAACATCGGCTTAATGAAAGCGGTCGAGAAGTTTGAGTATTCGAAAGGCTTCAAGTTTTCTACCTACGCTACATGGTGGATTAGACAGGCTATTACTAGAGCTCTAGCCGATCAGGCGAGAACGATTCGCATTCCTGTTCACATGGTTGAAACCATCAATAAGATTACGAGAACTTCGCGCAAACTCACTCAGACTTTAAACAGAGATCCGACACCGGAAGAAATCTCCAAAGAGTTAGGTGGTGCTCCTTTGACTCCGGAAAGAATTAGAGAGATTCAAACTATAGCGATGGAACCTCTGTCTTTAGAAAAACCTGTCGGTGAAGAAGAAGACTCTCACGTTGGTGACTTTATCGAAGATAAAGACAATATCTCTCCTCAGAAATACGCAAACGATTCTCTTTTAAAAGACAAACTCAACGAAGTCTTAACTGAACTTACTGATCGTGAAGAGAAGGTTATCCGTCTCCGCTACGGGTTAGATGATGGTAGAAACCACACTCTTGAAGAAGTCGGAAGAGAATTTGGAGTTACAAGAGAGCGCATTCGTCAAATTGAAGCGAAGGCGATTAAAAAGCTCCGCCATCCTTCCCGCTCCAAGCAACTTAAAGATTACTTAGACGATATCGAATAAAAAAGGCTGAGAACAACTCAGCCTTTTTTGATCTAATTTGTTATTTATCCCCAAATTTGCTCTTCTAAGCCAGGGATATCAACGAAGGGATTGCGGTTGTTTTGATATTCATAACAGGCTTGGTTGCGTTCTATTTCTCTTTCAGAGACCGGATCGTTTTTCGACCATTCCATATATAAGTCGATAGCCCAGTTAGATAAAGAAGGGAAGCTGTTCTTGCTGAAAGGAGCAAAAGAATTAAATGAGCTCATTTTATCTTGGTAGCAAGTTACAAAGTAAAAATATATTCTCGCGATATCGCCTTTGTATTCATCGATAGGTTCGCAGACAGTCCCGCTTACGCCAGAGGTAGCTGAAGAACCAACTTTAGTACCGTTAGTGGAAGTGTAGCTAGCTGAAGAGACTTCAGCAAAAGGGTAATTGTCGCGTTTGTTATTGACGTATGAATCGGTTGGTAAGATGTGGAAAATATCTGAGACCATAGGCGAGCGTTTGTTGAAAATAGATTGCGGTATAACGTGTTCGCGGTTGTAATTATCGCCTTCTTTCTTAGCAGAGCCTTTGTTTTGATCTTTTCCAGGGGTGTATTCAGATGTTGAATAAATATCGATAATGTGTCCTTCTTCATCAACATCGGTAGAATAGTAGCCTTGCCAGAGGTCATTATAGGTGTGAACTTCGTGGTCAGAGATTAAATCTGCCAGTTCACTTTTAAGCTGGGCTCCAGTTTTTGAGAAATCAATATCATCGTAATAGTGGTTATCGCTTCCAATTTCGCTGCTTGATGATGAAGAAGACGAAGATGACGTAGAGTTAGAAGATGATGAAGAAACCTCAGATGAAGTTGATGATGAACTGGAAGATGAAACATCAGATGATGAGCTTGAAGAGGAAGAACTAGTCTCGGAACTAGAGCTACCTAATGATGAAGATGACTGTGAATTATCGCTCTCACAAGAAACGTTAACGGACAATAGACTGGCGCACAATGCAAGCCATAAAACATGCTTTTTCATACCTACATATTCTAAACCCAATTACGATAGTAATTAAAGACAAAAAGAGTATCTTCTTAAAAAGAAAGGCCTAATGGGTTAAAATAAACCTGAGGTAACTATGAAAGAAAAAAAACCTATCAACTACGATGAAATACTTAATTCTAGCTCCAGGTATTATTCTTCTGATTACGCTAAAGATCTCGTGCCTATAAAACTCTATTTAGAGCAAATTTCTCATTCGCGCTTATTGACTCAGGATGAGGAACAAGAGCTTTCTAAACGCATTCAAGAAGGGGATGATAAGGCCTTAGACACTTTAGTAACTTGCAATCTGCGATTGGTAGTTGACATAGCGAAAAAATACGTTGCTAAAAACAACTCGATAAGCTTAGAAGATTTAGTATCTGTTGGTAACCAAGGCTTAATTAATGCCGCTAAAGGATATGATTACAAGAGGGGTACGCGCTTTTCAACATACGCTACTTCTTCAATTGATAACGCTATCCGCGATGAAATAAAGCACAGAAATGACCTATTGAATATTCCTAATAAAGACAAGGAGATTTTTTACGCGATTTCTAAAACCCGTTCGTTATTGAAAAAGAGGCTTTTTAGAGAGCCAACTGTAAAAGAAATCGCTAAAGAAATAAACGATCCTAAGCTCAGCGAAGAAAAAATAGAAGAGTACATCGCTAATGAGCCGAGCCTCGTTTCTTTAGACGCTCCAATTGGAACGGATCAGAAGCAGACGCTAGGAGATATGATTCCTGATCAATCTAATGAGATTAATGAAATAGATGATGAAGATGAGCACCACGAGTTATCTCAGGCCCTCAACGCGTTAGACGATAGGTGCAAAAAGATGATTGAGCTTAAATATGGCCTTGCTTCCTATCACCCGCACTCTCTTCAAGAGATTGCCGATATCTACCATATAAGCAGAGAAAGGGTGCGTCAGATTATCGAAAGCGGGCTGAAGCAGATGAAAAGCAAATTAGAAAGCGAATTCTATGAAAAGGATTGAAACTATCGCATCTTTAATTTCTTCTGATAACGGAGATCTCCTCGATATCGGTTCTGATCACGGTTATCTGCCATTGCTTCTTCTTAAGGGTGGATTTAGTTCAAAGCTTTACGCTTCCGAGAATAAACTCGGACCTTTTAACAATCTGACAAACTCGTTAAAAGGAACAGATATAACTTGTCTGTTTGGTGATGGCTTAGAAGTTTATCAAGAGAATATAAAGCAAGTTGTCATTGCCGGTATGGGGGGAAGACTCATATCTAAGATCCTTGATGGAGGGAAGATTCACTTAGCTTCAATCGAGCGCTTGATATTAGAGCCTCAGACTGACGAAGATGAAATGCGCAGATGTTTAAACGATTTAAAATGGAAACAAATATACGGAGTCTACATTAAAGAAAAAGGTCACATCTATCCAATTGAGATTTACGTCAAAGGAGAAGAGAAACTAAGTGAAGATGAAATTGAATTTGGAAAGTATCAGCTAAACAATAAAGACCTCCTTTTGAAAGAAAAACTGAATAAAAAAATTGAGATTCTTTCAAAACTTAGCGGTGAGATCAAAAAACAAGAAGAATTAAAACTCTTATCTATAATGGAGAAATATTATGAAAACTAGACAACTTATACAAAAAATCTACCAATTATGTCCTAAAAAATTACAAGAGCTCTGGGATCAC
>JADING010000136.1 GCA_017694135.1 Candidatus Scatoplasma merdavium | reverse complement strand
ATGCAAAGCCTAACTCCTGTCACAATTATTTAGCCAATTTAGAAAAAAGAAAAGAAATTTCTATAATTACTCAAAACATCGATGGACTCCATCAAAAAGCCGGTTCTAATAACGTCTATGAAATTCACGGTAATGCTTATAATTACACTTGCACTCATTGCAAGAAGAAATACACATATAACGATATTAAAGGCTTCACTCTCCCATTAAGATGTCCTATCTGCCACAACTTAATTAAGCCAGATGTCGTTTTATACGGCGAAAGTCTTAATGAAAAAACTGTACTTGACGCTGTTAATAAGATCTCACAAGCCGATTTGCTAATCGTTGGTGGAACATCATTAAAGGTTTATCCGGCTGCAACTTTCATATATTATTACCGCGGTTCAAAAAAGGTTTACATTGAAAAAAATCTCATCAATAAGTTACCTAACTATTTAAATATTCAAGGAAAAATAGGCGAAGTATTTTCGTTATTAAAATGAAATTCTTAAGTCTCATCGATTCATTTAAAGGATCGTTATCTTCTTTAAAAATTTCTAATATTGTAAAAAGAAACTTCCCTGACTCAGACGCATACCCATTTTCAGATGGAGGAGAAGGCTTTCTAGACTTTATAAAATTTTGCAAAACTGGAAAGTCTTATTACCTTCACGCCGAAGACTTAAATTCAGAATTCAAAAAAGTCGAACTGTTTATTGATACGGATAATTGTTCGTATTTTGAAGCCGCCAAACTTCTAGGCAAGCCTTCGAATAAATCAATCTTTTTAAGGACTAGCAAAGGCATATATACCGTAATGAAAGAAGTTGACAAACTAAACGTTAAAACACTTTATATCTCTATTGGCGGATCTTTAACTCAAGATATGGGCCTTGGTGTCTTAAATGAAATATTTGATTTTTATTCTAACAATGGAGTGAAAATTAACAACTTAACGATAGATAAAGTTTCTGATGTCAGTTACATTAAGCGAAATTCTAATCCAATTAACTTCTCATATTCCATTCATTTAATAAGCGATGTTAACAACCCCCTTTTAGGTAAAAATGGAGCCAATGCAATTTATGCCAGGCAAAAAGGAGCTAGTGAATCAGATATTTCAATTTTAGAAGATAATTTCTCTATTTTAAAAAACAAGCTTGCAAATTACACAAATAGTATCGAAGACACAACCGGAGATGGAGCTAACGGTGGCCTCAGTTTCACCTTAAAGCACATTTTTAATGCTAAATACCATCAGGGTGGAGATTTCTGCTTAGATTTAATTAACTTCGATCAAATCAAAGACAACTACGATGCAATATTGACCGGCGAAGGTTGTTTTGACAGCCAGACATTAAACTGCAAAGCCGTAAATTCAATCATTAAAAGAAGAGGTAATACACCAGTTATTCTTTTATTAGGAAGCAAAACGGCTCCTGTACCTTTTGAATCATATTCAATTTATCCTGATCTCTGCTTAGATAAGAATGACGCCATTTCTAACGGAGAAAAGTACTTTAAAAAACTAGTGGGAGTTTTAAAAAAGAAATATCCAACTAAAGTCAGTCACTCATTCCCTGCTTTTATAAATAAAGATACTTCCTTACTTATTCTCGGTTCTTTTCCTTCCGTTAAATCTAGAGAGGAAAAATTCTATTACATGAATAAGTACAACAGGTTTTATAAAGTTCTAAGCGCTGTTTTTAACGATGATTTTACAGGGGATATTAATTCTAAAAAAGAGAAACTGAAAAAACACAAGATCGGACTTTACGATGTCATCGAAGAATGTGAAATTGACGGATCAAAAGATTCTTCAATTTCTAGCGTAAAACCCATAGATTTGGATCAAATTATAGACACATATGATATTCATAAAATTGTTCTCAATGGAAAAACCGCTCAAAAATACTTTGAAAAATACTTTTCAAAATATATTGAGATGGCGATTTATATGCCTTCTACTTCTCCTGCTAACGCAAAGATGAAACTAGAAGATTTAATTGAAGCTTGGAAATCAATACGCCTTTGAAAGAGCTAAATCAACAACCTTTTTAACAATAGCTAAGACACTTGAAAGCTCTTCTTGATTGAGTCTTGTAAACTCAGACAGGTAATAATACGGCAAAAAACAATTGCCGTAGGAAACAAGCAACCCTTTGCTCCAAGCGTTGTGAAGCAAATTAGATTTATTGGATAACTTAAATAAATTAGCGTAAAACTTGACCGGCTTATTAACGTAAGTAAGATTTATTTCTCTTCCCTTACTCTTGTAAAAATCAATGACGATTTGACTCTTTTTTCCATAGTACAGTTTAGCCTCTTCTTCAAAGTGGTAATTCAAAGAAGATAGAGAGAATGACGTATTATCCAAAAGGTTAGCTAGTTCATTAAACAAAGCTAAATAGCTCAAATATATATCTCCAACTAAATTGATTGAAAGCGAATTGTACATCGATATTAAAATATCTTTTAAAACAGAGATTTGCTTGAATAAATACGACTCCTCTTTCTCATTTTTTCTCAGTTCATCTAGCTTTAATAAGAGGTACTCTTCACATTTTAAAATAGAATTAACATTTAATTTATTTTCTTCTTTAAGGTTTCTAGTCTTAGCTATAGTAACACTGAAACTATTAGAGACTTCTTTAATTAATTCAATAACGTGATCGATATCGACTTCGTATTGAAGCTTATCGCTCCATTTACCATCGGATGGCTTAGAAAATTCATCTGCCCTTTCATAAATTCCAATCTGAACAAATCCAAGGTAATTGCGAATAATTTCTTTAATATTTCTTCCTAGAAGAATAGGATTATACGAATCGGTAATCTCTTCGGAAGATACTCCATGAGTGTGAAAATAATCTCTTTGTTCCATGGTTTTAAAATTGTTTAAAGCCACATTTACAAGGGCGTTTTTTGAAACTCTACCAACTTTAGTTTGATGAAAAAACTTATATTGCAAAAGCACCATTGAAGAAGAAAAGAGGGGGATATTGTACTTTTGAAAATCTTGATCTAAACACAGAGACAATATTGCGCAAGACTCTAAAATCCCTTTTATGCGGTAGACCTGAACGATAGAAAATTTATTATTTGCTGCTAAATCCTGCAAAAAAGCAAGGGTTTTTATGGCAAAATCCACCTTAATACAAGATTTATAATCGTTTAAATCACTTTTAAAATCTACGGATTTTAGATATGACTTGTAGAGTTTAATCAAGTCTTTTATTTCGCTTTTTTTCATCCTTCAAGCCCCATTTCTGATAGTATTTTCTGCTGTTCATCTAAGCGGTATTGGGCTAAATACAAAGAGCGATATATGCCGTTTTTGACTTTAACAAGCTCTTCGTGAGAACCGATTTCAACTATCTTACCTTTTGCAACTACAGCGATCTTTTCAGCGTTTTTGATAGTTGACAAACGGTGAGCAACAACGATAGTAGTACGGTTCTTCGCCAACTCATCCAAGGCTTCTTGAATCAAGAATTCCGTTGTGTTATCTAAAGCGGAAGTAGCTTCATCTAAAATCAATATCTTTGGATCTTTTAAAAATATCCTTGCGATAGACAAACGTTGCTTTTGCCCGCCAGAAAGTTTAACGCCCCTTTCTCCAATATCTGTATCAAACCCGTTTGGTAACTCTTTGATGTAATCGTATAATCGCGCTTTTATACTAGCTTCAATTATCTCTTCATCGCTAGCATCTAGTTTACCGTAAGCGATATTTTCCTTAATCGTTCCAGAAAACAAAAAGACATCTTGTTGAACGATACCGATGTTTTTTCTAAGTGATTCCATCGTAACATCATTGATGTTTTTTCCATCGATTAGTATCTCTCCTTGACTGATTTTATAAAAGCGAGGTAAAAGGTGACATATTGTAGTTTTTCCACCTCCTGACGAGCCAACTAAAGCGAACTTTTCTCCTGGCTGCAACTTAAATGACACGCCGTTTAAAACTTCTTTTTTCTCATTGTAAGTAAAGTGAACATCTTTGAATTCCACTTCTCCTTTAACGTCTGCAAGCTCAATTGATCCAGGGGTGTCTTCTTCAATTTTGGTATCCATAATTTGAGCAAACCTTTTAAATCCCGTCACGCCGTTTTGATATTGTTCAGTAAAATTAATCAATGTTGTTAGAGGATTAATAAACACGTTAATTGAAAGCAAAAAGCCAACTAATACATCAGCGCTAATTATATCGTTCGCCATAAATAAAGCGCCAAAACCAAGAACACAGAGATTTAAAAAATCAGTTAAAAATGAAGTTGAAGAAGAAAATTTACCCATAGCTTTATAAGCTTTCGAGCGCGCTTTTAAATACGAGACATTAGACTTAGCAAATTTCTTTTCTTCTTCTGAAGCGTTATTAAAAGCCTTAGTTACTCTTATTCCGGTAATCGAGTTCTCCATTGAAGCGTTAATCGAAGCAATAGAGCGGCGCGATTCCATAAAAGCTCTCGCCATTCCCTTTCTCATCTTCCAAACAAACATGCACAAGAATGGAACCGTAGCAAAAATAATAAGGGTTAAATAAACATTTAAACACATTAAATATACAAATGTTCCAACAACCATAAAACCAGAAATAAAGAAGTTTTCAGGGCCGTGATGAGCTAACTCAGAGACATCCTGCAGATCGTTAGTCATCCTCGACATAATTCTTCCAGTTTCGTGATTATCGTAAAAAGAATAAGGAAGTTTTTCTAAATGCTCAAACATGTCCTTGCGCATTTGAGCCTGCATCAAAGTACCCATAACATGTCCTTGATACTGGACAAAATAACGCAAAAGCATTCTGATAATATACAAAGCTAAAATAACTCCGCAAAGGACAGCAATCATAAAGTAATCAGCATTAGGTATATAAGTTTTAAACATCAGCTGAGTTACGATAGGATAAAGCAAACCTATAGCCGAAATAAAAAACGATGCTAACATATCTAACACAAAGAGTTTTTTGTGCGGCTTGTAATAGGAAACAAACCTCTTAAAAAGCCCTTTGGGATGATAATCTTTAACATTTGATGGATCTTCTAAACTTCTTACTGGCACGCTCTTATTTTAAGACACTTTCATTTTTAATTTAAAGTGATAAACTTTAATTATGAAACACATCGACACATCATGCGCTTATTGCATGAAAAATGAAAATCCGTCACTTTATGAGAAATTCGGCGTTCTGCTCACCGAGCTTCCCCATTCGACTTTATATCTTTTTAAAGAGCAGTCTCACAAGGGCAGATGCATCGTTGCCTACTCTGAACACGTTTCGGAAATCGTCAATTTATCAAAGGAGGAAATGAACGGTTTCTTCGAAGATGTCCAGCTCGTAGCTAAAGCGTTACACCTTGCCTTCCACCCTAATAAAGTAAACTACGGAATGTATGGAGATACCGGTAGTCACCTTCACATGCATCTCTGCCCTAAGTACGCAGATGATGAATTTGAATGGGGTAGCGTCTTCCAAATGGATCCTAACCGCAACAAACCTGACGCTTCTGTCTTAAAAGAAACCGGGGATAAGATTCTCGAAGCTCTTAAGCAAGTTAAGTAATATTTAAAACTCGCGCAATGAAAAAGGTCACAAACATAGTTACCTAATTCCTAACATCTAGGACTTAGATTTCTATTAAACTTGTGACCTTATTTTTTATCGTTTAAAGAAAGACTTCACTTTATCAAATATCGAAGATGATTTACTCTTTTCAATTTCGCGTACCCTGTTTAGAGCTTGTTTTTCTTCTTCGGTTAAATTAGTAGGAATCTTTACATCAAAGTGAACGTATTCAGAGCCGACAGAAGAATAAGTCTTCCTCTCTGGCTTAATTCCCTTACCCTGCAAACGCAGAATAGCATCGACCGGAGTTCCAGGCTTAATATCGACATCGCAAGGGCCGTAAATCGTATCAACAGTTACCGTTCCTCCTAACATAAGATCCAAGGCGGAAATTGCCACATTTATGTGAATATCATTTCCATCGCGCCTAAATTTCTTATCTTCAGCAATATTGACGACAATGTATAGATCTCCATTAGGTCCGCCATTATATCCGTGATAGCCTTTGCCGGCATAGCGAATCTGCGATCCATCTTCAATTCCAGCAGGAATCTTGCAATCGATAGTTGTATGAACTGTCTTGTATCCTTCCCCGTTACAATCCGGGCACTTCTCTTTAACGATTTTCCCTTTACCGTGACAGTGAGGACAGACCGTGCGCTGGTGAACTTGGCCGAAAATTGAGTTGCGCACTTGGTCTATTACCCCGGTACCATGACAGTAAGGACACGTTTCAAAGCTAGTGCCGTTTTTAGCACCTGTTCCCTGGCAAGAAGAACAAGTCTCATCGTAATCGATAGGAATATTAACAGTGGTTCCTAAGCAAGCATCCATGAAAGAGATGCGAATCTTAATGACCTTATCTTCCCCTTTAACCCTTGAAGACGTCTGTCGAGAGCTTCTCGCACCACCGCCGAAGAACTGAGAAAATATGTCACCAAAATCCGAAAACCCGAAATTAGAGAAATCTCCACCAAATCCAGAAAACCCATCAGCACCAGCACCGGCAGCGGAATTAGGATCAACTCCAGCAAAACCGAACTGATCGTAGCGTTTTCTCTTTTCAGGATCTTTTAACACTTCGTAAGCTTCAGTCGCTTCTTTGAACTTTTCCTGAGCTTCAGGAGACTTGTTACGGTCAGGGTGATATTGCTTAGCCAATTTAAAATAAGCGTTGCGCAAAGTCTTATCATCAGCATCTTTGCTGACTCCGAGAACCTCATAGTAATCTCTTTTCTGAGCCATGGTTAGCCTCCTTTCTTAAAAACAGGTGACCTAGAAATATCTAGGCCACTTGTCAATTACTTCTTTTCAGTGAAATCAGCGTCGTAGACGTTATCGTCTTTCTTCTCGCCAGTTTCAGTCTGTTGAGCTTCACCGCTATTAGCGGAAGACTGAGCTTGACCAGCTTGAGCTTGTTGTTGAGCATACGCAGCTTGACGCTCGAGTTCAGATAGTTTGCTCTTCAAGCCTTCAATATCGTTCTTGTCGAGCATCGACTTAACCTCATCGCGAAGTTTAGTAACTTCAGCCTTGGTTTTTTCATCGATCTTATCTCCGCCTTTAGCTAAAGAGTCATCGATATCGGTAAGAAGTTGTTCAGCACGGTTACGAGTTTCAATTTCA
>JADING010000135.1 GCA_017694135.1 Candidatus Scatoplasma merdavium | reverse complement strand
CCGCATAAGGGATAGTCGCGATATCTGCTCCAGCTAAAGCCGCAATTTCGATATGTTTGAGACTGCGAATACTTGCTGCAATAATTTGTGATTGATAATTGTAGTTTCTTTTAATGGCGACAATATCTTCTAGCATCTTCTTGCAATCGAAACCATTGTCATCCATTCTTCCTAAAAACGGCGAGAAATATGTGGCGTTAGCTTCCATGGCTAAGAGGGCTTGCGAAGGAGAAAACACCAAGGTCACGTTAGTTTTAATACCTAAATTAGTCAACTCTTTACACGCTTTTATTCCTTGTAATGTCATAGGAAGCTTAATTACAACATTGGAATTAATTTTTGATAATTGCTTTCCTTGTTCAATCATAGTTTCAGCATCAGCTTCGGCAACTTCTGCAGAGATAGGGCCATTGATTAAATCGGAAATTTCTTTGATAGCGTCTTCTAATTTAACTCCAGCACGAGCAATTAAAGTTGGATTGGTAGTAACTCCAGAGACAATCTCATACTGAGCCATATCTCTTATTTCTTCAATTTTTGCAGTGTCAATAAACAGTTTCATTTTTTCATACTCTCCTTATAACGAAGTAAACTATCAGCAATGGTCTTTTTTGCTAACGATACGCCTTTAATATCAGAAACGATAGTAGGTTTACCCTCTAAATACTTGTAAGTTTCAAAAAAGTACTTAATTTCATCAAAAATATGCATGGGTAAATCAGTTATATCGTTATAGCTGTTATAAAAAGGATCTTCATAACAGACAGCGATAATCTTTTCATCCATCTTTCCTGAATCGTTCATTGTGAGTTGGCCTATCGGCTTAGCGTGAACTTCCGTAAGTGGATTAACTGGCTCAGACATAAGAAGCAAGACATCCAACGGATCGCCATCTTCGGAAAGAGTCAAAGGAATAAACCCATAGTTAGCTGGATATGTGTTAGCCGTATATAAAATTCTATCTAGACGCAGCATACCCGTTTGCTTATCTAACTCGTATTTGTTCTTTGACCCTTTGGAAATTTCCACAATAGCGATAAAATCTTCAGGTTTAATTCTATCAGGATTAAATTTCTTAAATATATCCATTTTACCTCCTTATATTAAAGACTTCCCATCCATAAAAGGCGGGATAGTTTCACCTAAGTAAGTCAAAATAGTCGGCGCAATATCATACAATCTGCCGTTTTGAATCTTCTTAACACTAGAATCTAAAATGCAGAAAATTCCATTTGAAGAAGAATTGAGTAAATACGGCCTTAAAGCATTATCAACCATCGTTTCTCCTTTTGAAGAAGTCGAACATACCATCAATGTAAAACCGTATTGCTTGCACGCCTCATAAAGCCTAGAAAACTCTTGGTCAACTACCTCGCAAGCTTCGATAGTCTTATAAAAATCACCAGAGAATCCCACAGCTTCAATATTTGCAAAATTCACTAAGCCAAAATCAAAAATCTGCTCCTTCATTGCGCGAACAATCGAGTCGACAATTTTAGAAGCCTTCATCTTGGGATTCAAGGCTTGAGATACCAACTCATTTGAAATGATTTCAGAGGTTAACTCATTCGGATATATCTTGTATTTATCCGAATTAATCTGCCCATCAAAATAAGTCGTAATATGTTTAAAACGCAAAGATTCACTAACCCTAAACTGACGGTAATTTCTTTTAGATAACAAGTTGCCCAAACAACCAGAAACAAGCTTATCTTGATAAGCGTAATTAATAAACTTATCTATCTTAGAAAGGCTAACTAAGCAAAGTCCTTCAACAGTTTCTAACTTGTTAGCAATGAGCTTTAACTGGGTTGGATTATAATCTAAAAACAAAAATGTATCACCGCTTTTTAAAGGGTAAAAATATTCTTCTGAAACGGCAATATCAACATATTCATCCGATATAACTTCCCCTTGCTCTTCCAATTCCTGATAAGACTTAACTACGTGAGAAATAGGATCTTTAAACTGCTGAGCTTCTTTATTTAACAGCGCATCAAAATAGGAAGATACTTCTAAAGATGTCAAATCGTAAGTATAGACATACCTTCTTCCTGCTACAGAGGCAATTCTGCCAATCTCCTCTTCATTTAAAAAGTCTTCGAGTCTTTTAATTAAAGCAATAGCTTCTTTAGGATTCTCATTTCTTCCATCTAAAACTACATGAAGATAGAGTTGATCACGAGAAATACCATAGAGCTTTGCCATCTTAACAAACGCTAATAAATGATCAAACTTAAGGTGATTAGAAGTCGAAGAAAGCATGGCCAAAACATGAAGTCCCGTCCCATTAATCTGAGCGTTTTTAACCGCTAGTAACAACTCATCGTTTCTGTAAAATGATCCATCTTCAATACTTTTTTCTACAATTAGAGGAACGCGGAAAGACTTAATACCCGTTCCAATAGCCTGATGAGCTAAGCGAGAAGAAGAACGAGAAGGGCTTAACAATCCTATCGATTCTCCGCTAAGTTCAATCTCGCAAGTCGGAAAAGAAGAGAAACAACCATCTAAATTTGGCTTGTACGCCATATTTATAGCGTTACCTAGATTCTCGTACCTAAGTCCGTATCCATCGATTAACAAGAGAACAACTTTCTTTTTACTCATAACTAAATATAGTATACATTAACTTTCTATCTCATATTTTCCCAAGTTATCAATCGAAAGCTTTTTAGCGTAATTTACCGCATCTTTTTTATATTCAAATTCACTTAAACACTCGCCGGTGTCTTCGTTAATAACCTCATATCCATTCTCAGTCTTTCTTACTAAATAATTAATTTCTAGGTCTTCACCCTTGTTTTTAATTTTTCTTATTTTTTCTAAATTAACTTCTTTTTTTACAATCTCATCAACAAGTTCCTTTTTGTTAATTAAAGAGTTATCAGCGATAGTCTCAAACGCTCTTTCCTTAGCAAAAAGCGCCATCTTCTGCTCATCAGATAGTTTCTCTTCCGTTTCTGCCTGCACAAATATATCACCTTGCAAGCGATGCAGCCTCTTATAAGCCTTTCTTTGTAAAGAGGTGGCATAAACAAAGTGATCTGGTGAAATTTCTATTAATGATCCACCTTCTAAAATAGGAAAATCTTTATCAACATTGTTAGAAAGCACTTGCTTTAAATAAGGGTGCAGCGGTTCTTTCCTCACTGCTTCTAACTTCCCAATTTCAATGGTTTTATACTTGTAAATAAAATTGCTTTCGTTTTGCTTATCTAAATAAGTCATATCAGTAATCAAAGAAGAAAATACGGTAAAACTAGATGATTTCAATTTCAATAACCCTTTATAAAAAGCTTTTCTTTCCTTAGGTAATATTTGAAAATTATCGATATTAACAAATGTAAATTCCTTGTTAGATACTAAAGAAAGAACAATTGTAGACACGAGTCTTTCATAAGGGGTTAATTTCTTAGATTTCTTCAGTTTAAACAAAAAATTAACCTTAATATTAAACATTGAAAACAGCTTGTCTACGACCATTTCAGATGCCCAGAGCGGGAAAAAAGTCCTTTTAAAAAACAAATATGTCTGTTCATCTAAACCGTTGGCGTTATTTAAAATATTCAATTTCATCGATTGGGATTCTTTTTGATATTCTTCTTTTTGAATTTCGCTTATTTCCCTTTTCTTTTCGATAATCTGCTCGTTAATTTCCCCTTCAATTACGGCGTACTTTGACTTAATTTGCATCAGCTCATTCAAATAGTCTTTCTCGACCTTTTCTTTCGAAAGATTCAATTCGTTGTTTAATTTTTGAAACCGATTAAAGTCTGCGTTAGTTCTAACAAGCTCTCTTCTTTTAGCCTCCACTCCATCTTTTAAACTGTTGAGCATCAGCAATCTATTCATCGATAAAGCGTCAATTTCCTTTTCCTTTTGAGATATCAATTTCTTTAATTTAAGC
>JADING010000134.1 GCA_017694135.1 Candidatus Scatoplasma merdavium | reverse complement strand
AGAACTAGATGACTCAGATGAGCTCACGCTAGTTGAATCAGAAGAAGAAACAGACTCAGAAACAGTCCCAGTGGAAGAAGATAATGAGGCGGATGAAACAGATGAAGAAGCTGAAGTTTGACTATCGTCGCACGCGACTAAGCCCAAAAGGCCAACCAAACTCAAAGCTAAGAGTGAAAATTTCTTTGATTTCATTTTTTGTTCTCCTTTTTAATGATTAAAGATTAAAAAAATTTAATTAAATTTGTCAATAATTTGTCCAATAATTTGTTCAAGTTTTTTAAATTTTAATTAGATATAATAATAAAGAGAGGTAAATTTATGAAACACAAATATCTTATTTCTTTATGTTCCGTATTACTCCTAACAGGATGTGGGGATAATAGAACGTTCCAGGGTGAAATAATCTCCAATGAGATGTTAGAAGAAACAATCATGAACGGAATTACTTCTAACACCGAATTAAATTACATGCGAATGGAAGAAAAAATCGATAACAACAGCAGTCTTCTTTATGGTGATGACACACGCGGAGTTAGCGATTCACATTCGTCAGGTGTCACTGAATACAAAATTTACAACGATGGTTTTTCAGTAAAGCAGAATGCGTCTCAATCAACTTTTCTCAATGGAGACGTAATTTCTCAATCTAGCGAAATTAACTCCTACACTTCTTTTGAAAACGGTCTTACCGAAACTGAGACAAAGTTATCTTCTAATCCTTATCCATACATTTCTCAATCATTTTTAGATCTCGGCCAAACAAGTGAAATTACTCCAGAAGAAATGAGCCAAGCAATGCTAACTAGTTTCGCCATGAACTTGGAAAGCACTGAACTTTATAAAACCGCTTCTGGTTACGAATATTACAAGCGTGGAATTACGACACAAAGCTTGTATAATCCCCTCGCCAATTCTTCTGATAACGATTATATAACCGAATATTACGACACTATTATTAAAGCCGAGCTAGAACAAGTCGATGGAAAATACCGTTTGAAAAACTTTACTCAAAAAAGAGAACAGTATGTTAAATACGATTTCCTCGGTAACCGAGTTAATAATTTGGTTTACTATACTACTTCAACCACCTTCAATTTCGGCTACGCAAAACAAAGAGGAAACTTGGATAAAACTCCAAATTATGAAGCTTACAAAATAAAAGAAACTAATCAGCCATCTTTAAGTTCATATTCAGACTACTATTACGATTTTATGGGTAGCTTTACACCGACTGATTTATCGGAAGAATACATGGCTTTATCAGGAGAAAGCAAGTATCTTTACCGCTTCACTCTTTCACAAAACGCTTATCGCAATTACTTGTTTGAATTATCGGTTGGCGATAATAAAATAACCGACATAAACAATATTGAAGTTCTCGATTCTGAATTCAGCCTTGTAAATACAGTCACCACTTCATCTACCTACATCTCGTTTGAGTTTGAAGATACTGCAACATATACCAAAGACATCTATATCGATGTCTTAATAGATATGTACACCGGTGAAAGCGAAATTCTCATTCACTATTTAGACACAGCAATTTTCTAATTAACTTGAGCCATCTATACCGATGGCTCTTTTTTATTTAAAACATAAATAAAATTCAACATTTGTGACCATATATAAATCCTTTTGTGTATATTTCACATAATATACCGCTATTCAAAAGTAGCTTCCCTTTAAAACAGCTATACAACAATCAAATGTTTTTTATTGTTCGTAACATTACAAAAAACAAGCTTTTCCAATGAAATTCAAAAAGATAAACTAATACATTAAGAGAAATCATATAAAACAAACAGTTTTTACGCATCTTCTCTAAAGTTAAAATAAATATTCATCTTTAATTAATTTTCATTCATAAATAAAAGACTAATTAAAGCTGCAAACTAATAGAAACTCAATGAAACATAAACTTTTATATAGTTAAAGTTATAGCACTTATCAACTTGAATGTTTCTTAACGCTGATATTAAGTATTTTAAATTGATTTAAACCAACGAATTAATTAAGATAACTAGCGGAAACTTTGAAAGGATCACTCATATGAAAAAAAGTTCAAAGATATCTTGTTTAAGTCTGTTGAGTCTACTCAATTTCGCCGTGTTAACTTCCTGCGAATCAACGTCTAATTCTTCTGACCACTCATCTTCAAGTATAACTATCTCTTCTCCCTCTTCAAGTTCAAGCTCAGAAGAGACACAAGAGAGAAAATATATTGAAATCGATCGCCTTCCTAAAACAACTTACGATTTTTATGATATTTTGAACCTCGATAATCTCGATGTTTCTTTTATCACTGAAAAGGATGGAGAACAAACCATTGAACACGATTTAGATTACTCTTTAGTCTGGGATAAGGATAAAACTGAAGTCCAAGCTTCTGTTAGATTAAACGAAGTCGGTACTTTTAAAATCAACGTGGTTGCCGCTGGATATGAAAGTGCGAGTTTCGATATAACTGTCAATAAGATTTCCCACTTTAATCAGTCTTTGATGCTCACTTCTACGCCGCTAAAAAGCGTTTATAAAGTTGGTGAAACGCTTGATCCTTCAGGTTTAAATATCATGCTTCACACTTCGTATCGCTCTTCAACTGGGCAAACCTTACAAAAAAGCGAAACAGTTACTTCTTACCAATTAAAATACAATGGAACTGATGCCACAAATTACGTATTCTTAGAAACTGGAAGATTTCAAATTAATATCGTCTGCCAAGGCTACGAAGAAGAATTGACAACTTACTTTACCGTTTATGTCAACAACGAAAAGATTTCAGATCCTCAAAAATACGATGATCCTTCCTCGGTTTTAGAAACTGACGCTTCTTCTATAAGTATCCATATAACTAATCCAAACAAAACTTCAAATGAAGATCCTCACGGAATTACTGACAAAGGCTATTACACTCCGGAAGAAGTAAATGTAGCTCATACCGCATACGATTTTGGTAAGATCAACTCTCTAAATTGGAAGTACGCTCCTTCAAGTTCAATTGAAGAAGACCAAACTAGTCAAGAGACGCCAATATTAGTTGTCCCTGTAGTTGTACCTGGATTTGAAGAACAAGCTACTTCAAAAGCCTTAGATGTCATTGAAACTTGTTTCTTTGGAAATTCAAATACCCTACCTTTTGAATCTCTGCGTTCTTACTATTACAAATCTTCACACGGAAAATTAAATATCACTGGTTCAATTACTGATTTTTATTACGCTTCAGCCTATTCTTCTTTTTACCACAGTATCACAGATATATCGAGTTCTAATCTTTCTGATCTAGCAGAAGAAGTTGTAGCTTGGACAAAAAAAACTTACTCAAATAACCTAACTAAATTCGATTCGGATAAAGATGGGCTCATCGATGCTGTTTGGATGGTTTGGATTGGAGATATATCCGCTAGTGACGGATATTCTAGTTACTGGCCTTTAACTAACACTACTCAGGCGGATGCTAATATAAGTGAAAATCTCGATAATCCCGTCTGTAACAATTTCGGTTGGGCTGGAGAAAATCTGCTTGAAACTTTCTCCGAAGAAAATTCTCCTTATGACGCTCACTTCTTGATTCACGAAACCGGACACATATTGGGACTTAACGATTATTATTCATACAACAATTCAGGGTCTTTAACTTCAGGGTATTCTCCTTTAGGTGGAATAGACATGATGGATAACAATGTTAAAGATCACAATCCTTATTCAAAGATTTTACTCGGATGGGAAACTCCTTATATCGTTTACGGAAACGATGTGACTATTACTATTCCTTCTTCTTTAATGGAAAATGCTTGTATCGTCATTCCTTATGACAACAAAGAATACGAAAGTGAAAACGGCAAAATACAGTTTAATCCTTACGATGAATATCTCATTTTAGATTTGTATACAAACAAGGGCCTGAATGAAATGTCTTACGACGGATACGGAAACAAAGAAGATTTCGACTTAAAATCGACAGGCGGTAGACTATATCACGTCGATGCTAGACTAGCGTATCAGCGCACTGGCTCAACCTACGTTTTATTCACTAATCCTGACGATGCATTTAACGAAGAATATGAAAAAAAGGTCTTAAATGTCATATCTAATTCAGAAGGTGGCAGTCACGCTGAACACAACTACGGTTTACCAGCAATGTACGATGCTTACGATGAGATTCGCTGGATTTCTCAAGATAACGTTTTGGTAAATTACCAAAACAAACCTGGAGAAAACAGCCTGTTTACTCAAGGAGATAGCTTCTCTGTGCAATCTTACGCGCGGCAATTTAATAACGGCGGCTTTAATTCCAACAACCTCTGCTCTTACTCTTTCACCATTACCGAATTAAAACTGGCTTAAGAGAGTTCGGATTTACCGGTATAAAGTTTGTAATATCTGCCCTTTTGCTCAATTAAGGCTTCGTGGTCTCCTCTTTCAATTATATTTCCATTTTCTAACACGATAATAGCGTTGGCATTTCTAACGGTGGAAAGGCGGTGAGCGATGACAAAGACGGTGCGGTTTTCCATAAGCTTATCCATACCTTTTTCAATGAGCTTTTCCGTGTAAGTATCAACTGATGCTGTAGCCTCATCCAATATCAAAACTTGCGGATTCATAATTGCCGCTCTAGCAATAGCGATAAGTTGACGCTGACCTTGCGACAAATTCGCTCCATCGGAAGACAAAACAGTTTGATAGCCGTTAGGAAGCCTCTTGATAAACGAATCAGCGTTCGCAAGCTTGCTGGCATTTACTACATCTTCAAAGCTAGCATCAAGATTGCCAAATCTTATGTTTTCTTCAATGGTCCCTGTAAACAAATGAGTGTCTTGTAAAACCATACCTAAAGACGAGCGCAAGGAAGCCTTGGATATATCTTTAATATCAATTCCATCGTAAGTTATCTTTCCACTATCGATATCGTAGAAACGATTGATTAAGTTAGTAATAGTTGTTTTCCCAGCTCCGGTGGAACCGACAAAGGCAATCTTTTGTCCGGGTTTAGCGTAGAGAGATATATTTTTTAATATCGTATGGCCTTCGACATAAGAAAAAACGACATTTTCAAATCTCACATCGCCTTTTAAAGGTATGAGCTCACCTTTGTTATCCCAATAGTAAACCTTCTTACCATTTTCAATCTTATAAGTTAATTTCACTTCTCCTTGATCGGCTTCTATCGGAGAATTAATCAAAGAAAAAATACGTTCAGAAGAAGCGAGGCTATTCAAAATAATATTGGCCTGCTGAGTAAACCTGTTAATAGGCATACTTGTCTGTCTAACAAAAACGAGGTAAGAAGCTAAATTTTCAGATAACATCAAACCATTTAAAGTCCACAAACCGCCGAGAATAGCAACTAAAGCATAATTAAAATAAGACAGAGCCATAACCATCGGAACTAAAGAGTTAGCATACGATAAGGCCTTGTAAGAAGTCTCGCACAAAGCATCTGAAGCATCGTCGAAAACTTTCAAAGAATCCTCTTCGTGATTAAAGACCTTAACAACTTTCATTCCGCGGATAGTCTCTTCGGCAAAACCTGAGAGCTTACCTAAATTTTCTTGCTGGAGCTTAAAGTAGTGTTTGCTCCTTTTAGAAGCGAAGAAAAGATAGGTAAACATCAAAATGTAAAAAGCCATTACCGTCAAAGACAATTGCCAAGACAGAACAAAGATACATACAATCGTTCCTATCAAAGTTATAAAGTTTTCAATTATTGCAGCAAAAGCGTTGTTCAAAGCTTCCGAAACCGTTTCAACATCGTTAGTAAAACACGACATAATATCTCCGAAAGCCGTGTTGTCAAAGAATGACACCGGAAGGTCCTCAACGCGATTAAACAAATCCCTTCTCATCTCATAGACCACTCTCTGCGAGAGATAAACCATTATCTGGGTGTAGCTCAAAGATGAGACAATGCCAAAAAAGTATAAAACTGCTACGCTTCCAACAGTTAAAGCCAACTGGCTTAAGTCCTTAGATAAGGCAGCAGAAACGACGAACCTAATAGCGAAAGTGCCAATAATATTAGCCATTGAAGAAATAAAAACGAGAATAAAAACAAGAAGAAGCATCCACTTGTGATGACCCAAATACGAAAGGAGTTCGCGGAAAGCTTTTTTAAGATTCTTAGGCCGCTTATAAGACATTACCCTAGCCATATTAAAGTTGAGTTCCTTTCTTTTGAGTGTGGTAGAAATCAGCGTAAATGTGGTTGTTTTCTAAAAGTTTTTCTTTGTTATCAAAACCGGATATCCTTCCGTTATCTAACACAAGAACCCTGGAGCAATTAGCCAAAGAAGAAAGGCGCTGAGTAATAATAATTACCGTCATATTTTTTTCAGCTTTCAAATTGTCTATAAGCCTTCTTTCCGTAGCTGTATCTAAGGCTGATGTGGCGTCATCTAAAATTAAAATCTTAGGTTTTTTCAACAAAGCGCGAGCAATGCAAATGCGCTGTTTCTGTCCACCAGAAACATTGGATCCATTGGCGCCCAACTCGTAATCTAGTCCGCCTTGCAAGCGAGGTAAGAATTCATCGACACAAGCGAGCTTACAAGCTGAAAGCAACTCTTCATCTGAGGCTAGTTTATCACCCCATTTCAAGTTGTCTCTTAAGCTACCTGAGAACAAGAAATTCTTCTGCAAAACAATAGATATTTCTTCACGGAGATTGTACAAAGAATAATCTTTGACATTTTCTCCATCTATTAACACCTTTCCGTTTGTAACATCGTAAAGCCTTAATATCAGCTCTACCAAAGTTGATTTCCCTGAACCTGTTGATCCAATTACACCAATCATTTCGCCAGGTTCAATTTTGAAATTCAAGTTTTCTAAAACGTTTTCTTTACCTTGTATATCGTATTTAAAATCAACATCGATAAACTCAATCTCACCATCTTTAATGTGCTTAGAAGAATCTTTTCCATCTTCAATTGTTGGAACTTCAACCAAAACCTGATCGATACGGTAACAAGAAGCTAAAGATCGCGCGATAGAAATGCAGATGTTTGACACCATCATTAAAGAATTAAAAGTTTGAACGACGTAAGAAAACACTCCGGTCAAAGCTCCTTCTTCAATGGTTGAATTTATCATCAAACTTCCACCGAACCACATTACTAGAAGCATAGCAGTATACATAATAACTTGGCTTATCGGAGTGCCTAAACTCACTACTCTAAAAGTTTTTTCTACTACATCGGTATAGTGCCAATTGACCTTTTCAAACTTTTCAATCTGGTAATCTTTTCTCACAAATGCCTTAATAACGCGAATCGCAATTAAGTTTTCTTGAATAACCAAATTTAAATTATCTAATGATTTCTGAAGAATCATAAAGCGCGGTGCCACGTGTCTAACGATAAAAAACATCGACACCGCTAGCAAAGGAGCTAGACAGATAAAAATAATCGCAAGTTCCCAGTTAATTGCAAAAGATAGTCCAATACCGAGAATAAGCATCAACGGAGCACGAACCAAAGGACGCATTACCGAAGTCAAGGTGTTCTGCACCATTGCCGAGTCGTTAATCACGCGGGTAACTAGCGAAGAAGCCTCAAATTTATCGATGTTAGAAAAAGAATATTCTTCGATTTTTTTAAATTGAGCATGGCGTATTTCTCTGCCAAAAACACTGGCAGTTTTCGCGGAAAATCTTGAATATAAATAACCGGTAACCAGAGAAATAACAGCGAATAAAACGATGATTGAACCAGTCAAATATATG
>JADING010000133.1 GCA_017694135.1 Candidatus Scatoplasma merdavium | reverse complement strand
TCACCTATATAAATGTCGCAAAAGGAAGATAGTCTTATCCAAGACCAATTTTCAGGAATTTCAAAAGGTAGATTTTCTAACTTTATAACTTTGTTTTTGCCTATCTTCTCATAATAGCAATTATAAAAAGTAAAAAGGCAAACTAAATATGCTCACCCATGAAAGGAGAATTTTGTAATGGATGATTTTAAATTATATTTAGTTAGCCTTAATTTGGCTGCAAACACAATTAACGCGTATCTAATTGCAGTGAGAAGTTATTTTCTTTATTTCGATGAAATTAATAAAACAAATTTATTGGCTTGGAAATCTGAACTGATTGAAAAGTTTAAAGCTAAAACAGTGAATTTAAAGATTCAAGCCATCAATAATTATTTGGTTTTTATTGGTAAAGAAAATCTAAAAATTAAATCAGTAAAAGTTCAGCAAAGATTATTTTTAGAAAATGTAATAAGTGATTCAGATTACCAATTTTTAAAGAAAAAACTAAAAAAAGAGCAGAACAAACAATGGTATTTTGTTGTGAGGTTTTTAGCGGCTACTGGAGCAAGAATAAGTGAACTAATAAAGATTAAAGTAGAACATGTAAAAGTCGGATTCATTGATATTTATACAAAAGGTGGAAAGATTAGAAGAATTTATATTCCAAAATCATTGAGAGTGGAAGCTGAGAGTTGGATTAAAGATGACCTAAAGTTTGATACTGGTTATATCTTTGTTAATCGATATGGCGAAAGAATAACAAGTAGAGGTATATCTCAACAATTAAAGAAATTTGCTATTAAGTTTGGAATAGATCCTAATGTAGTGTATCCACATTCTTTTAGGCATCGTTTTGCTAAGAACTTTCTAGAAAAATATAATGACATTGCTTTGTTAGCCGACCTAATGGGACATGAATCAATTGAAACTACTAGAATATATTTAAGGAAGACCGCTAATGAACAGCAAGCAATAGTGGATGATGTAGTAACTTGGTAATTTAAAAATATAATGGGTGAGATTACTACAAATATTTGTGTTCTAAAATCGTCTCATATTTTATTTAATTCAAATTTTAACAAAAATATTCTTTTAATATTCTTATCTAAATAAGATTGTTTTTGAAGGGGAAATCATAAATTAAAATTCATTGATATAAGGGTTTTCATCTAACTAGTAAGCATTCGTTTTGTATTAAAGCGATGACCATAAAGATAATTTAAGAAGTATTGAGGAGTTTGATGGTAAGACAAGAAAAAGAGAGTTTTATAATATGTCTGCTGCTGATGCTTATTCTATTTTAGAGACCATAGCTCAGATTAATGGACTTGAAGATCATCTAGTTTTAGTAGAACCTTCTGCAAAAGAAGTGAAAGATGAAGAAGAGGCGGAAGAAATAAGAATAAAAAAGACTTCTCTTCCTAAATTAGATTGGATGATAGAACAATGTTTAGTTAAACATGGAGATAAGATTTGCGTTATTTCTCATCCTAATAAAGTGGCAGTAATTATTGATGGGAAACATGTTGAATATAATGGTGAAACTATGTCTATGAATGTTTTTGGTTGCAAGGTTACTGGTTGGTCAGCAATTCAAAGTTATGCTTTGATGAAACTTGTTGACGGCAAGAAAACATTAAGTAAAATGAGAGAAGAGAGAATGAAAGAACTAGGGATGATTGAATAATGCTAAGTGATGAATTAACTGAAAAATTAAAAAGTTATTTAGAAGAACATGGATATAAATATGATTTTTATCTTGAAGATAAGTACAAAGCCAGCACTTTAACTGATAATTATGCCTCTTTTATACTTAAATCTATTACAGGATTAATAAACAATTCTATTATTGAAACAGATACTACAAATTCAATTTATGATATCGATTTAATTAATAAACTTACTAGTATTCTAATCGAATCTAAAGACGATGATTTAATAAGTATTGCGTGGAACTCATTTATTGACTGCGCTTATGATGAGAGATTCATTTTATTTAATGAAATGAAAAAAGCTAGAGAGTTTTACTTTCATAAATATAATGAATTTAATTCAAATCACACAAAATCTATGGAAACCGAAAGGCTAATTATTGAGCCAAATTGTAAAGCAGACTCTGAAGAATTAATAGAGCATATTGATAAAAATAATAAGGAAGAATATTTATTTTCAAGGCAGATTAGACATTTTTCTAGTGCTGATTGTTTAATTTTTAATTTGAAAAAGAAGGATGATAAAGAATTAATAGGATCAATCGGGCTATCGTTTGTTGAAGGAGAGAAAGGCTGTTTTAATTTGTCGTATTACATTAAGAAAGAATATCGAAAGAATGGCTACGTTAAAGAAGCATTTAAAAAGATTTTAGAGGCTATAAACAATAACGAAATAATTATGTATGGTGAGATTAAAAGAGAATATTTCTTAGAAGAAATCAAACCGATGATAAATAATCTTATAATTTATTGCAATAAAGATAATATTGCTTCATTTAATACTGCTAAATCACTTGGATTTCAATATGATGGATTGTATAAAAATAATCATTATTTTCATTTGAAACTAAATAAGGACGAATAATAAATGGCATAAATTCAGCCGCCAATAACAATTAATGAACAATGTGGAGCACATTAATAAAAACGAATATCTTTTACTTGCTTTTCAGCGTGAATTTGCATGGAAATCTGAACAAATTGGAAAACTTTTTGATTCATTAATGTGCGGCTATACTACAAGTTCTATGCTTTTTTGGAAGGTTCAGGGTTTGACAAAAGCCAAGTGGAAGTTTTATGAGTTTATTAATAAATTTGTTTTGGATGCCAAAGACTATACAATAACCAACAAATTTCATAACACGTCTAATTCTAATGACTACTTTGCAATTTTAGATGGTCAGCATAGACTGACGGCTTTGAGAATTGGTATATCTGGGACTTATTCATATCATGAGTCACGAAAATCTTGGGAATACTCTGCAAATTCTTTTCCTAGTCGAACCCTTTATTTGAATATTAGTAGGACTGGGCTGATTGATTATGATTGTAAATATCTATTTAAGTTTTAAAAGGCGAAATTACTGAGTGTAAGCCAGTTTTTATCGATATAAATGGTTGTTATTGGCTAAAAGTTGGAGAAGTAGTTAATTATTATAAAAGTGGCAATGATGCAGTTATTAACGTGTTTCGTCTTTACTAAGATGGCGCTTTGTGATATTTTATTTTGGCTATATATTGATTTTATATGTCTTTATATTTAGCAATGCACACACTGTGAATTGGCTGGGCGTGTCCTTGTACGGCTGATTTTAATATCAGAAATGAAACTTTGAATGTGACCATATTGACGTGTCTGCGGTTTCTTTCGCTGGTGCTTGGGCCTAACTTTCGAAACAGTGGAGGTTTAACAAATTGGAGGTTCACTTATGAGTGAAGAAAAGGAAATTAAGGTTGCTGAAACCGCGGTTGAAACCGAAACTCAGCCTGAAGTCTCTTCAGAAATGGCGAAAATCGTTCACGATCCTAACGCTCCCGTTATTACGGTTAAAGAACTCTTAGGTGTCGGAGCTCACTACGGACACTTAAAGAGAAGATGGAATCCGAATTTCGCTCAATTCATTTTTACTTCGAGAAACAACATTCACATTATTAATCTCGATAAGACTGCTGCTTTAATTGCTGAAGATTACGCTCAATTGAAAGACATCGTTTCCAAAGGTGGCAAGGTCTTATTTGTCGGTACTAAAGATGTCGCTAAAGATGCGGTTATTGAAGAAGCTGTTCGTTCTGGCTCTTTCTATGTCAATCACCGCTGGTTAGGTGGTACTTTAACTAACTTCAAGACCATTTCTAAGAGCATTAAGCGCTTAAAGGATCTTGAAAAGTTAGAAATCGATGGCGTTTATAACACCATGTCTAAGAAAGACGCAATTAAGTCTAAGAAAGAACAAGCTAAGTTAGCTTTAAACTTAGAGGGTATCAAAGAAATGCGCAAGCTTCCTGATGCCATGATTGTTGTTGATCCTGCTACTGAACACAATGCCGTTGCCGAAGCTAAATTACTCAATATCCCTGTTTTCGCTTTACTTAACACTAACAGCGAACCGGAAGGTATTTCTAATCCTATTCCTTGTAACGATTCTTCTGCTAAGACCATTAAGCTTGTTTTAGGAGTTTTGGCTGATGCTATCGTTGAAGGTAAGGGTGGTGATGTCGCTTACGCTTACGCTTCTCAAGAAGGTGATAACGCTGATTTTGCTCAAGCGTTGAAAGCTGTTGACAAGACTGAAGAAACCAAACAGCTCCGCTCTTTGGTCAAAGCTGATCTTTACGCTATCCGCAAGGCTAAGAAGCCTCTCGGCAAAGGTATCCGTCAACGCAAGAAGTCTTCTAAAAACCGCCGTCCGGCTAAGAAGGTTGCTCCGAAGGCTGCCCCTGCTACTGAAGCTAAACCGGCTGAACAAGCCAAGACTGATGAAGCCGCTGCTCCTGCTAACAGCGAGAAAGGAACAAATTAATCAATGTCTGAAATGGTCGAATTAATCAAACAGCTCCGCGATCGTACCGGTGCTGGTTTGATGGATTGCAAACACGCCTTAGTTGAATCTGGTAACGATATCGAAAAAGCCATCTTGTGGTTACGTGAGAAGGGTATTGCTAAGCAAGCCAAGAAAGCTTCTCGTATTGCTGCTGAAGGTTTAACTACTATCAAAATTAAAGACAACCGCGCTGTTGTTTTAGAAATCAACTGCGAAACTGACTTTGTCGCTAAATCCGATCCGTTTATTGACTTAGTTAACCAAGTTGCTGAAATCACTATCGATCAATTACCTGATAACGTTGAAGAACTCAAACAAGCTCAAAACGCCGAAGGTAAAACCGTTGCTGAATTGTTCACTGATGCCGCTATTAAACTCGGTGAAAAGTTAGATTTACGCCGCTTTGTCATTGTTAATAAGAGCGAAGACGAACACTTTGGTTCTTACATTCACATGAAAGGCGCTATGTCGGTTTTAATCGTTACTAAAGGTGGAGATGTTCAAACCGCTGATGATTTAGCTATGTGCATCGCCTCCACTGGTCCGAGCTATTTAACTATCGATGAAGTTTCACCTGCTGAAAGAGCTCAAGAAAAAGCTATTCAAATTGAAAACGCTAAAGAAGATCCTTCTTTCGCTAAGAAACCTCAGCAGATTCAAGAAAAGATCATTGAAGGCCGTGTTAACAAGCACTTTGAAGCCCAAGTCTTTGAATATCAAGAATACGTTTTAGATTCCACTAAGACCATTGCTCAAGTTTTGAAAGAAACCGGAGTTACTCCTGTTAAATTCATTCGCTACAAGGTCGGCGAAGGTATCGAAAAACGCGCTGATGATTTCGCTGCCGAAGTTGCTAAAGAACTCAACTAAGTCTTTGTAATTGATCCGCACCACTTCGGTGCGGATTTTTTTGAAGGGATAAAAACCCTTCTTTTTAAAAATAAAAGAAAATATATTTCAATAAGTATATAATTTAAGTTAAGGAGAATTGCCATGAAATATAAAAGAGTTCTAGTTAAGCTCTCAGGAGAGGCTTTAAAAGGAGAAGATTCTCAAATCTTAGACGCAGAAAAACTCACTAATATCGCTAAAGCTATTAAGCTTCTTCGAGAAAATGATGTTCAAGTTTGTATCGTTGTTGGAGCTGGTAACATTTGGAGAGGGAATCTCGCAGATTCTATTGGTATCGAACAAGCTACAGCTGATTACATGGGAATGCTTGGAACGATTATTAACGGCATGGCAATAGCAAACGCGGTTGAAAGAGAAGGTAATCCAACCCGCGTTATGACTTCTTTAGAAATAAAGCAAGTTGCTGAACCTTACATTCATAAACGCGCGTTGCGTCACCTAGAAAAAGGCAGGGTTGTTATTTTCACCGCTGGAACTGGTAATCCGTATTTTACTACCGATACTGCCGCAGCACTAAGAGCAAGAGAAATGTATTGCGACGCGATACTAATGGCGAAAAATGGTGTGGAAGGTATATATACCGCTGATCCTCACGTAGATAAGAGCGCGACTTTAATTAAAAACATTACTTACGCTGAATTGCTTTCAAGAAACTTAAAGGTTATGGACGCTACAGCTGTATCCATATTGCGCGAGAGCGATATTGTTACCCGCGTCTTCGATATGGGAGATATTCAAAATTTTGCTAGAATAATAAACGATGAACCCATCGGAACAACAATTAGAAAAGGAGAATAGTTATGGAAGAAATTGTTGAAAAATGTCAAAAAGAAATGGAGAAGGTCATTGAAAATCTTCGCAATGGATTAAAGACCATTCGTTCTGGCGTTGTTTCTCCTTCGGTTTTAGATAAGATTTACATCGATTATTACGGAGAGAAAACCCAATTGAAAGTCGTCGCTGGTATCGCCACACCGCTTCCAACTCAACTTGTTATTAAGCCTTATGATCCTAGCGCGGTGAAAGCTATTGTTGGCGCCATCTCTTCATCTGATTTATCTGTTAACCCTACCATTAATGGAACTAACATCATTCTCAATTTCCCGCCTTTAACCGGTGAAAGAAGAAAAGAGTTTGTTAAACAAGCTAAGGGGTATACTGATAACGCCAAGA
>JADING010000132.1 GCA_017694135.1 Candidatus Scatoplasma merdavium | reverse complement strand
CATATCAACAATGCCCTAAAAGAAGAATTATCCGAACAAAATTCAGTTGTCGCAAATTTTGCGACAACTGCTTCTGACAATAAAACATATATGGTTGAACATTATAATTTGGATGTTATTATTTCAGTTGGGTATCGGGTAAAATCAAAACGGGGTGTTGAATTTAGACGATGGGCAAATTCTGTATTAAAAGAATACATACTTAAAGGTTATGCCGTAAATCATAAACGTATGAATCAGTTAAATGAGGTAATACGAGTTATGAAAAGAGTAGAAAACAGCCTTGATTCAAAACAGGTGCTGGCGGTGGTGGAACGATACAGTCAAGCTCTGGATCTGCTAGACGCATATGATCATCAGAACATGATACGTCCGAAAGGAAATACGGCAACTTATATTCTGACCTACGAAGAATGCAGAAAAGTGATTGACAGCATGAAATATGGAAACAACAGTACGTTATTTGGAAATGAAAAAGACGATTCTTTTAAAGGCAGCATTGGAGCAATTTACCAGAGTTTTGGCGGAGAAGACCTATATCCTACATTGGAGGAGAAAGCAGCAAATTTATTGTATTTTATAACGAAAAATCATAGTTTTTCAGACGGAAATAAAAGGATAGCCGCTGCCGTATTTTTATATTTTCTGGATAAAAATAATGCTTTGTTTAAAAATGAAGAAAAATTGATTGATGATCATACAATTGTGGCTCTTACGATTATGATTGCGGAATCAAATCCAGAAGAAAAAGAGATGATGATAAGTGTTGTCATGAACTGTATGAAATAATATCTTTCAGATACCACTTACTACACCATTTGCCCATAAATCTGCGTAGATTTACAAAGATTAGCGTAGGTTTGGGGCAAAACACAAAAATTGAAAAAAGCGCACGAAAGCCCATAGTATCAAGGTTTGAAGGGATATAAGAGATATGATAAAAATAATATTTATATGTCACGGGAATATCTGCCGTTCTGTTGCGGCGGAATACGTGTTTAAATATCTGATTAAAAAACATAATAGAGAAAAAGAATTTGAGGTGATTTCTCGTGCAGTTTCTGATGAAGAATACATGAATGATATTTATCCTCCGATGAAACGAGTCTTGGTTGAACACGGGATTCCTATTTCAAAACACAGCGCTTTAAGAATAAGCGATAACGAGTATCAGAGCGCGGATTTGGTTTTGATTATGGATTCTTCTAATTTGAGATTTCTTCAAAGGAGATTTAAAGACTTATCGAAGGTCAAGTTTTTGGGTGATTACATTTCTCAAGGATATGAAATTGAAGATCCTTGGTACACTAGAGATTTTGAAAAAGCTTATTCGGATATTTATTCTTCCTGTGAGAATTTCCTTATGAGTGTTAAAATTAAATAGGATTTCATATGTCAATAAAGTTAGTTGTGGGTTTAGGAAACCCTGGGAAAGAATATCTAGATACGCGCCATAATATGGGCTTTAAGCTTATTGATATGTTGGCGGAAGATTTGAATAATGTTAGATATAAGGATGATTTTAATGCTAAGTACTCTAAGTGCGAACTTGAGGGGCAGCAGTTTTATATTATGAAGCCCATGACTTATATGAATTTGTCTGGTCAAGCTGTCGTTCCTTTTTGCAAGTACTTTAAGATTGATCCTAGTGAAATTATTGTTCTTTGCGATGATTTAGCTTTGGAACCTGGGAGATTTAGAATGAGAATGAACGGATCTTCCGGCGGTCAAAAGGGATTGAAAAACATCATTGATTTATTTAATACGCAAGAGATTAAAAGAATAAGAATCGGGATTGGAGAACCGCACGGAGCTAACATTGTCGATTACGTTTTAGGTGTTCCTGATAAAGATGAGCAGAGTAAGATTGCTAACGCTTTAGATGCAGCTTTGTTCGCTTTGAAGTACGCTTTGGTGAGCCAAGACTTCTTAAAAACGATGTCGAGATTTAACACTAATCAGATTTTGTAAAAATGGACTTTGATTTACTAAAACTCATTCAAGATAATCCTGAAGTAATAAAGATTGATAACAACTTCGCTTTTAACGCCAACAGCATTGAAAGTTTCGCTTTAGCTATTTTATCTTCATATCAAAAAAACAACCGCAGTTTAGCGGTGTGCTTACCTTCTCTTTATGATGCCCAGCATTTTTTAGAGTTCGCTTCAAATTTTTTAAATGTCGAAGAGATATGTTATTTTCCTTACGATGAAGTTGTCCGTGCAGATGCGATTTATTCTTCAAAAGAATTTGTAAAAGAAAGGCAGTATACACTTTATAGATTAGTTAGCAAGAAGAAATCTCTCGTTGTTTTTTCTGGTATTTTATTATGCAAACCCATCAGTTCTCCTTCTTGTTTTTCTAATTCTGTTTTGCATTTAAAAAAGTCAGAGAGTTTTGAACCTAAGAAGCTTATTGAGTATTTAATTAAGCACAATTATTCGCGCGTTAATAGAGTTGAAGGTGTTTTTGAGTTTTCTGCTCGCGGGGAAATAGTTGATGTTTTTACCCCTTCTTATAACAATCCAGTACGCTTTGAATATTTTGATGATGAAATTGAAGACATTCGTATTTTTAACACTAAGAGCGAACTGTCTTTTGAAAAGATAGATGAAATTGATATTATTCCTGCGAATGAGGTTATCCTTAGCGAAGGAGAAATAGATAGAGGGGTATTTAATATCTCTCAAGAGTTAAATAGGCTTGATAATTCCGAATTGAATCAAGAATTGTTAAGTAAGACTTCACGCTTCTTAGCAGAAGTGAAAGTTAGTGGATTAGCAGATACTACTTCTAAGTATCTTCCTTATTTTGAAATAGATCCTTCTTTTATCACTTCTTATTTAAAAGATATACCGCTTTATTTTTACCGTTTTGAAGACGTTTATTCTATTGCGTCAAATTACGAAAAAGAATCGGCAGATTACTATGCTGAGCTTAAGAAAGAGAGGATGGCTTTAAGTGGAGAAAAGGGAGCGTATAGCCTTGAAGACAGTTTAAAAGAAAAAAGAGATTACATCTGTTCTATCGATGAAGATAGCCAGCTTCAAGTCACTTCGATTCCATATAGATCTGTTTCGATGATTGATTCTTTGAATCTTATTAACAACTTAAAGCGAGATGGATACACCCCTTATGTTTTTCTTTCTAGCGCGCAGTTAGAAGGATTTAAGCGCTATTTAGATCAAGAAGGAGTAAACATCGATTTATCTTTGTCATCTAATGGAATTAACGTTGTATTAGATAAGTCTTTCTCCAGGGGATTTTTGCTTCCCAAAGCGAAATTAGCCTTGGTTTCTTCAAAAGAAATTTACGGTTTTGGCGATGCTTCATCGACTTTTTTAAATCGTTTTAAAGAAGCGAAAACAATTTCTAAATACCAGGATTTAGAGGTTGGTGATTACGTAGTTCATCAAGAACAGGGTATAGGTGTTTATTTAGGGATCAAAGAAATAGATGGTTTAGAATATCTAACTATCGGATATGCCGGAGATGGTCAAAAACTGTACGTTCCTTTAGAAAAGTACAAGATGATCCGTAAATACGCTTCTAAAGAGGGCGTTAAGCCGCGCTTAGATTATTTAGGTGGAGCATCTTGGGCAAGAAGGAAAGCAAAGATTAGAGGCAGGGTATCTTATTTAGCTGATAAGTTGATTGAGATAGAGGCACAAAGAAATACAACTCCAGGTTTTGCTTTCCAGCCAGACGATGAGCTAGAGCAGGAGTTTTCTGATGCGTTCCCTTATCCTTTAACAACTTCGCAGCAGGCGGCCTGGGAAGAGATCAAAAAAGATATGATGTCTTCTCATCCTATGGATCGTTTGTTAACAGGGGATGTCGGCTTTGGGAAAACAGAGGTGGCTTTTAAAGCGATATTTAAATGCATTTGCTCTCATAAGCAGGCGGCTTTGCTTTGTCCAACAACTGTTCTTTGTAAGCAGCATTACGATGTGGCAATAGAAAGATTCAAAAGCTTTGATGTTCGAATTGCTATGTTAAATAGAAATGTTAGCGTTAAGGAAACCAACAGCATATTGCGCCAGCTGAAAGATGGGGAAATAGATCTTTTAATCGGTACACACCGCATATTGTCAGACGATATTCAATTTAAAGATCTCGGTTTGTTAGTTGTTGATGAAGAACAACGTTTCGGTGTTGCTCACAAAGAAAAAAATAAAACAATGACAACTAACATTGATGTTTTAACTCTTACTGCTACTCCGATTCCTCGTACTTTGCAGATGTCTTTGCTCAATGTTCGTTCACTTTCTCGCTTGGATAATCCGCCTTACAATCGCTTACCTATTAAAACATACGTAGTAAAGTTTAATAAAAAGCTTATTAAAGAGGTTATTGATCGCGAGCTAGGTAGAAAGGGGCAAGTCTATTACCTGCATAATAGAATTCAATCTCTTCCTAAGACAATTTCTGAATTAGAAGAGATGTTTCCATACGCCAATATTAAGGGTGTTCACGGACAGATGGATGGAAATGATATTTCAGATATCATGTCAGATTTCTACGAAGGAAAAATCGATATTTTAGTCTGTACTTCTATTGTTGAAACCGGCTTAGATGTCCCTAATTGCAATACGATAATTGTGGAAAAAGCTGAGAATTTTGGTTTAGCTCAGCTGTATCAAATCAAAGGTAGGGTCGGTCGTTCTTCGCGTTTAGCTTACGCTTATTTAACTTACCCTGATATTAGAGTTTTAAATGATGAATCTAAAAAGAGACTTAAAGCTCTAAAGGAATTCACTGAATTAGGAAGCGGATATAGAATTGCAAATGAGGATTTAAACATCCGTGGCGCAGGAGATATTTTAGGGAAAGAGCAAGCTGGATTTATCGATTCAATTGGTTATGATGCTTATATGCAGCTTCTTCAAGAAGTTATGAAAGAAAAGAAGGTTATGGTAGATAACGTCAAAGATTTAGATAAATCAACGCGCTATGAGATTTCTTTCAGCTTAGACGCTCACATTCCTTCAACATATGCTTCTGAAAGCGATCGAATCAATATTTACAGGGAAATGTTTGATATTTCTTCATTGAAAGAACTTCAAGAATATCAAAAGAAAGTTGAAGATATTTACGGAAGAATACCTTACGAGATGAGCAATCTTTTTGTTAAAAAAACGATTGAAATATATTTAGATAACCCAATATTCAGCGAATTTAAAGAGTATATCGATCATTATGAAATAAAGATGTCAGAAGATTTTTCATCTTCCAGAATGATGGCGAGAGAATTAGAGAAAAACGAATTTATTGCTGATGAAAAGAAAATATATGTTCGTTTCTTGGGTAAATCTTTCCGCTTTAATTTAAATAAAAGTGCCGATTATTTAATGGATTTATTTAACTTAGTTACTAGTTTAATCGCAATTAAAAATAAAGTAGATAAAAGAAGTAGAATTTAATATCTCTTTATAGCGTGGAACGTAAATCACATTTCCTTCACGGTTTTTGATAACTGGATAATAAGGCCTTAAGTAAGAGACTACTTTTTCTTTTTTAATAAAGCTGGCAACGTCTTTTCCTTCAAATTTCCCGCGAGAAAAAGTGTCGTTATTTAAAGGAGGCTCTATCTTTAAAGGAAAGTCAGATTCTTTGATGTAATACTTTTGATACTCTCTTAGATCAACTTTAAAAAAATATTTGCTTGTTTCTAAATTTGATTTAGTCACAGTTAAAGAATACTTGCACAAGAACGGCTTAGAAATAAAGGCGGATTTGTGGTTTAAATATAAAAAGTTATCCCCAGTTATGCAGTATGAATCGGTTTCGTTTTTCTTTTTCAAAATGTAATAGAGAACTTTAGTTAACTTTACCGCTTTGTTCTTATCAAAATGGCGATATATCAAATAATATCTCAAAAAATACAACTTATTAATTTCGCTTAATTGGTTGTAATAATCTAAAGAAATGATGGCGCTTTTGGCGTTTGCTTGAATTTCTTTTAAAAGAAAGTTGATCCTATCCATTTCTTTTAAGGCTTCATTTCTATCTAAAGTTGGAAGAATGTTAATTACGT
>JADING010000131.1 GCA_017694135.1 Candidatus Scatoplasma merdavium | reverse complement strand
AATAAAAAGAGAAGTGTCTTCGCTTTCTTCTGCTAATTTTGCTTCTATTTCCGCGGGATTAGGTGATTTTTCTTCCCTTTTAGCTACTTTGGATAAAGCTGTGGATCCTTCCTGTCCTCCTAGCGTTAAAGAAGGGGGAATATTCAAGTTAGGATACGATCCTGAACTCGATGAAATTATCAATATGGCTAAAGATGGAAAGGCTTATCTTTTGCAAATCGAACAGAGAGAAAAAGAGAGAACTGGAATTAAGACTTTAAAGATAGGATACTCGAAAATATTTGGTTATTACATCGAAATTTCTAACGGTGCCCTTTCTCAAGTTAAACCTGAATTCAACTATATAAGAAAGCAGACAATGACAACTGGGGAGAGATTTATTACCGAAGAATTAAAGCGCGTAGAAGAGGACATATTAAACGCTCAACAGAAGAGAATCGAGCTTGAATATCAGAAGTTCCAAGAGCTAAGGCAGTATGTGAAATCTTTCACGATGGAAATTCAAAACTTAGCTGATGCTCTAGCGGAATTAGACTGTTTGGTTTCTTTAGCGGAAGTTTCTTCAAAGAATCGCTATGTTCGCCCGAGATTCAATTCGATTAGAAATATCTCTGTCATTGACGCTCGCCATCCGGTTATTGAAAAGGTCGATCCGTCGAAGAGGTTTGTAGAAAATTCCTATTTTTTAAATAACGATGTTGATGTCTTAGTTATCACTGGTCCAAACATGGGCGGTAAGTCAACTTATATGCGCGAGTTGGCTTTGATTGTTATCATGGCTCAACTCGGTTGTTTTGTTCCGGCTAAAGAGGCGGATTTATTTGTCTTTGATCAAATTTTCACTCGCATCGGTGCGAGCGATGATTTGATTAAAGGGGAATCTACTTTTATGGTAGAAATGTCGGAGACTAACAGGGCTTTAACTTACGCGACGTCTTCTTCGCTTTTGCTGTTTGATGAAATAGGGCGCGGTACTGCCACATATGATGGAATGGCTTTAGCTCAAGCCATTATTGAATATGTTGTTAGAAAAATACACGCTAAGACTCTGTTTTCTACTCACTATCACGAGATCACTTCTTTAGTAAGCGACCTACCAGGAGTTAAAAATGTCCACGTTTCTGTTTTAGAAGAAAATGGAGATATTACATTTTTATACAAGGTTGAAGAAGGACCTATGGATAAGTCCTACGGGATTAATGTCGCGCGCTTAGCTCATCTCCCGGAAGAAGTAATTTCTCGCGCTAGTGAGATTCTTACCGATTTAGAGAATTCCAACCGCGATTACGATAAAATTAAGCTTAAGGATGAAGTTAACGTTAAAGTAAAAAGCGTCGATCAAATAAGGGAGAAACTAAAATCTATTGATCCTTTAACGGTCTCACCTTTAGAGGCTTTGAATTTACTTTTTGAACTCAAAAAAGAAGCGGAGAAAAAATGAACAAGATAAAACTGATGTCTCCTCAGCTTGCTAATTTAATTGCGGCGGGAGAGGTTATCGAAAGGCCTTCTTCGGTTGTTAAAGAACTTGTGGAAAATTCTTTAGATGCTGGAGCAAGCAATATTGTTATTCGTGTTGAAGAAGCAGGGAAAAAGCTCATAAGCGTCGATGACAATGGCTGTGGCATGTCAAAAGAAGATGCCCAGCTCGCTTTTAAGCGTCACGCTTCTTCAAAAGTTAAGACTGTCTATGATTTAAATTACATTTCTACCTTAGGATTTCGCGGGGAAGCTGTTCCTTCAATAGCTTCGGTCAGCCACTTTGAAATGATCACTTCAGATGGGATGGAAGGCACAAAGATTATTTCTGATCCCGATAAGGATTTAATTGTTGAATCCTCATCTTTAAAAAGGGGTACGATTTGTAAAATTAGCGAACTGTTTTTTAATACTCCCGCTCGCTTGAAATACTTGAAATCTGAGAGAACTGAGAATCTTTCAATAATTGAAACGTGCCAGCATCTTTCTCTTGGTTTTCCCAATGTTTCTATGAGCTTATATATCGATAATCGCTTGATTTTTCAAACTAGTGGAAGAGGAGATCTTTTAGAGGCTATATCATTGATTTACGGCCCTAGTCTAGCTAAAGCTTGCCTTTATATAGAAAGCAAAAAAGAGGATTTTGATTATTCTGGTTACATTGTTCATCCCCAGCAATTTTCTCGTTCAACTAGATATGATATTTTGACTTTTTTAAACAACCGCTATGTTTATTCTCCGAAAATTCAAAAGGCAATCATCGATGCTTACAAAGATTACTTGCCTCCTATGCGTTATCCTATCGCAATTGTTAAGATCAATGTCGATAACGCTTTGGTAGATGTCAATGTTCACCCCTCTAAAAAGGAAGTGAGACTCTCGTGTGAAGATAACTTATCTCAAGATTTGAACAGACAAGTCGCCTTTGGTTTGCTTAAAACGAGGCATGAATTTTCTAATGTCGATATCCCGCAAGTTGAAACTAGAAGGATTGAAACGCCAGCTTTAAATAGCGAGGTTACTTTTTCTGATAGCAAGCAAACTGAGGAAGTAATAAGCGAGTCTAATCCGACTTTGTTTGATGAATTTAACAAAGAAGAGATGATGGATATGAACATCGCTGTTCAACCTAATTCTATTGTTAATGAAAAAGAAGAAATCAAGGCGCGAAATATCGATATACCTATCATGCATCCAATTGGTCAAGTCTTAGGAACATATATTGTTTGCGACTCGGATCAGGGGATGTACATAGTTGATCAACACGCCGCTCACGAACGCATTAATTTTGAAAAGTGCGAGAGGGAATTTTGTGAGTCTAATGACAGAGTTATTCCGCTTTTTCCACTGGTTTTTGATTTAACTCCTCATAGAAAGAGCAATTTAGACAAAGAGCACATCGAGGTTTTAGCAAACCTTGGTATCATAGTTTCTGATTTTGGTAATGCGAGTGTCAAAGTTGAAGAAATACCCCGTCATCTTTCCTCACCTAGCGATAGATCGACTATCGAAGAAATCATTGCAGATGTGCTTGAAGATAACAAAGTCGATTTAGTTAAGATAAAAAGACTCGCTATCGCGTCAAAAGCTTGCAAAATGTCAATTAAAGCGAACAAGGTAATGAACATCCAAGAACAAGTTCTCCTTTTGAAAGAACTCTTTTCATGCAAGAACCCTTTAAACTGCCCTCACGGCAGACCAACGGTAATTAAAATCAGTCAAGCCGAATTAGAAAAGCTTTTTAAAAGGAGCGGTTTTTAATGTTTTACGCCATATTGGGAGAAACTGCATCAGGGAAGACCGACTTAGCATTGAAACTCTGCTCTAAGCTCTCTTTGCCTTTAGTCTGCTTTGATGCTTTCCAAGTGTATAAAGAAATGGCGATAGGAACGGCAAAACCCACTGAAGAGGAACTTGATGGAATAGAAACGCACTTTGTGTCTAACGTTTCAATCACCGAGGAATTTTCAATCGCTAGGTTTCAAAAAGAAGCAAGAAAAGTACTGGATAATTTAGTTAAAGAAGGTAAAGATGCGATTCTCACTGGCGGTAGCTTCCTCTATTTAAAATCGACTCTTTACGATTATCGATTTTCGGAAGAAAAAGGGGCATCTGACTTTGATTCTCTCCCCTTAGATGAACTTGTTTTAAAGCTTAAAGAAGCTGATATTAACGCGTACAATTCTGTTGATTTAAATAACAAAAGGCGTGTGGTGCGGGCTTTAGAAATGGCCTTGCAAGGAGATTCGCGTTCTTCTGAAGAACATTCTTATGGCAACAAGCTCATTTACCCCGTGAAGTTTTTTCAAATTGAAAATGAAGTTTCTAGTTTAGATCAACGAATCAACGCTCGCGTCGATAAGATGTTTGAGATGGGGTTATTTGACGAAGTGAAAAACCTTTTAGAAAACTATCCACACACCTTAAACGCTTTTAAAGCCATTGGATATAAAGAGTTTATTTCTGCTGATAATCTTTCTGATTTAGTTTCTATTTCTAATCAAATTAAGTTGGATACAAGAAGATATGCTAAAAGGCAGCGCACTTTTTTGCGCCATCAGTTTGAAAACATCCACGTTATGAAAAAAGAAGACATACTGTCTAGTGTTATTTACGATGTTTTAAGAAGAAAGAGAAACAGAGGATCAATGCCATCTACCTCCTTTCAAAATAAAAGGGTTGGGATTGTTGGTTTAGGTGGGGTTGGCTCTATTGTTGCGACTTCTTTAGCGCGTTTAGGTGTATATAAGCTTAATCTAGTTGATTTTGACAAGGTTGATGAAACGAATTTAAACAGACAACTCGCTTACGATATGACTTCTTTGAATCGCTATAAAACCGATGTTTGTTTAGAAAAAATTGCTCTTATTGATCCGCTAGTTGAAGCGAAGACTTACAATCAAAAGTTTTCTGTTTCGCATATCGAAGACTGCGATTTTATCTTCGATTGTATCGATGATGTTGAAGCGAAAACCGAGCTGATTAAATACTGTTTAGATAATTCCCGCGGTTTTGTTGTTTCAACTTCTTCGGGGTTAAGATACGACGCTTCGCAATTTAGGCTCGGTTATTTAGTTTCTGCTAACGATCCGCTTTCTAACGCTTTAAAAAGAAGACTTACTGAAAAATACTCTTATACTGAAAGCGAATTCAAGAAGATCCCTTGCGTATACGCTGTCAGTCAACCTTTAAAAAGAAAAAGCGAGTATATTCCTTCTAATGTAATTGGTCCAAACGCCGAAGGACTT